>NZ_JBHZAV010000013.1:0-117477 GCF_042754445.1 Embleya sp. NPDC059213 | reverse complement strand
GTGGCCTCAAACGCCGGCCGGGCTGGTTCGCCTCAAACGCCGGCGGGGCTGGGTGGCCTCAAACGCCGGCCGGGCTGCTTCGCCTCAAACGCCGGCGAGGCTGATTTGCCTCAAGCGCCGGCCGGGCTGGTTGCCCTCATGCGCCGGCCGGGCTGGGTTCGCCTCAAATGCCGGCGGGGCTGAGTGGCCTCATACGCCGGCCTGGCTGAGGTGGGTTGGTTGGATTCGGGTGTTGGGTGGGCTGGGTTCGCCTCAAGCGCCGGCGGGGCTGAGCGTCGGCTGGGATGGCGTGGCTTTGTGGGGCGGTTCGGGTGGGTGGGCCCGGGGGCCGGCCGGGCCGAGGTTGGGTGGGGGCTCGGGCCGGCCGGGTGGGGTGGGGTGGTCAGGTGGGTGGGGGGGTTTCGGTGAAGAGGGCTCGGAGGTCGTTGATTGCGGTTGTCACGATGTCGCGGGCCTGGGTGAGTTGGTCGGGGGTGATGCCGGCTCGGTGGGCCAGGGGGGTCAGTTCGGTGCGGAGGGTGTCGAGGATGGTGTCGAGGTCGAAGGAGTCGGCGGTGTGGTCGGTTTCCTTGGACCAGGCGTCGGCGGCTCGGTCGCGGGCCGTGGTGGGCTCGGGGTCCGCGGTGCCGAAGCGGCGGCGTAGTTCGCGTTCCAGGTCGTGCAGGCCGGGCTTGCCGGCCAGGTCGACCAGGTTGTGTGCCAGGCCCTCGGCGAGGTCGGCCATCTTCTGCGAGAAGATCGGTTCCCAGCCGGTCGATTTCGTGCGTCGTGCGGATTCCGAGGGCTTCTCGCGCTCTCGGGGGGCCTTGCGTACCTCGCGGGCGGCACCGGCCAGTTCCTCGCGCAAACTCTGGGCGGAGGTGCGCACCTCGTCGCGGATTTCCCGGGCCCGCTCGTAGACCGATTCGCGGATCTGCGCCTCCAACTGGGCCAACTCCTCCTGGCGCTCGGCCAGTTCGGCCCGCCCGGCGGCGGTGATCCGGTAGACCTTTCGGCCGCCCTCGACGTCGTGCTCGACCAGGCCCTCCTGTTCGAGCTTGGCCAGGCGCGGGTAGACCGTGCCCGCGGAGGGGGCGTACAGGCCCAGGAAGCGGTCGTGCAGCAGCCGGATGACCTCGTAGCCGTGTCGGGGGCTCTCGTCGAGCAGCTTGAGCAGGTACAGCCGCAGGCGGCCGTGACCGAAGACCGGGGTCATGCGATCACCTTTCCCTCCGGGGCACGACGCAGCAGCGTCACGTCGCCCGATATCGAGTTGATTCGGAGCCGTCCCGAGCCCTCGCCGAGCTTGCCGCTCACGTGCCGGGCGCCGAACTTGGCGTTCGTGGTCAGCTCGTCGAACGCCGAGTCGACCGAGCCGGCCGCGCTGCGTACGTCCACGTGCATGTCGCCCTGGTGCGGCAGCCGTACCGTCAGTTCGCCGGACACGGTACTCAGCTGCACGTGGCTGCGGCCGACCGCGTCCAGGTCCAGGGTCATCGGGCCGGAGACCGAGTTGGCCCGGACCCGGCCGCCGGTGCCCTCGATCACGGTGAGCGAACCGGCCACGGTGACCACGCCGAGGTCGCCGGCCATCGATTCGGCGTCCACCGAGCCGGAGACGGTGTTCGCGTCGACCGTGCCGGTCAGCCCGACCAGGGTCACGTCGCCGCCGATGCTGCGCACCGTGGTGTCGCCGTGCATGCCGGAGACGGTCGCGTGCGCGGACACCACGCCGATCTCCACCGTGCAGTCCCACGGCACCGCCAACGAGACCTCGGCGTGCCGTTTGCCGAGTGCCCGTCCGTCCGCCACGAGTCCCTTGAGGTCGGACCGCCGCCGGGCGCTCTGGAACCAGTCCATCAGGTGCTTGCCGGTCAGGTCCGGGTAGGTCAGGACCAGTTCGCCGCTCACCTCGTCGTGGGTCACCTGGAGCGGCGGACCCTCCACGGCGTGCACCTCCAGGCGCGGCGGCCCGTCGGTGCCCACCACGTCGACCAGTCCGCCGATCGTGCGCACGCGGAGCACGCGGACGGTGTCGAGCGTGAGGTCCTGCGGTGCCTCGATCATCCATTGGGACATGGACCCTCCCCTTCGGGTCGGAGTGCCGAACGCGATATATCGCGAAGCTCTGTCACTCACGATATATCGCGTCTGCCGAACGTCAAGGGAACCATCGGGTCTGGTTTCGACGTTTCTCGAAGCCGAGGGACTTCGCTCACCGCGCGTCGTGCCCGCGACGCGCGTGCGCGCGCGAGCGGGGCACGCCGGCCGACGGCACCATCACCGGGGGCACCACGCATGCCATTCACGCTCAGCCACATCGCCGCGGTGCTGCCGCTGCAGGGCGCCACCCGTACCGGCACCACGGCCGGGGACGGGGCGGGCCGACACGGCCCGTTGATCGCCTCCGCGCTGGCCTTCGGCGCGATGGCACCGGACGTGATCCTGTTCGTGCCCCTGCACTTCCTGCCGATACGCGCCGACCGGCAGGCCACCCACGAGCTCTGGCCGGGCGTGCTGGGCCTGAACGTCGTGCTCACCGTGCTGCTCGTGCTGGGCTTCCACCTGCTCGCCAGACCGCTGCTGGTGCTGGTCCCGGACCGGATCCGGGGCGCGCTGGAGGAGCCGCTGCGCCCCCGCCTGCCGGGCCGGTTGTACGCCGCCGCGCGGGCCCGCCGGCCGTTCCTGCGGGAAACCCTCGCGGTCTGCGGGTGGTTCGTGGTCTCGGCGGTCCTGGGCGGCCTCACGCACATCGGCTGGGACGCCTGGACGCATCGCAACGACCCCGGGGTCGCGCACGTACTGCCCGAGCTGCGCCGGGAGTTCTTCGGCCTGCGGCCGGGCTTCGTATTGCTCCAGCACATCAGCACGGCGGTCGGGCTGACCGTGAGCGCGGTGTGGACGTGGCGCTGGATCGGCCGGCTGCCGGTGCGGCCGATCACCGGCCTGCGGATGCCCGTCGCGGGGCGCTGGGCGGTACTGGGCGCCCTCGTGCTGGTCGGCGTGCTCGGCGCGGCCCGGGCGCTGTTGCCGTTCCCGGACGGGCGGGTGCCGACCTTCGAGGTACTCGGCTTCGGCGCGGCGACCGGGTTCGGCCGGGGCCTGGCGGTCGGGCTGGTGTTGTACGGGGTGTGCTGGGCCCTGTGGCACACCCGCAACTCCCGCGGCACCGGACGCGCCACCGACGCCTGAACCCGGCCCCGGGCCCGCGACGTTCGGCGCGGCCGGCTACTCGCCGTCCTACTCGTCGTCCTCGTCGTCGTCCAGCCGGGCGAGCCAGGTGGCGAGACGTTCGACGGGGGTCTCGAACTCGGGGTTCAGGTCCACGAACGTGCGCAACTGCTCGGCGAGCCAGGCCAGGGACACCTCCTCCTCGCCGCGTCGCTTCTCCAGCTCCTCGATGCCACGGTCCGTGAAGTACATGCTCTCCGACTCCGATGGGTGGGGGTGCGGGGCACCCGGGACGACGACACGACCGCGCCCCGGCCGCATCGTACGCGGACCGGGGCGCGGTCGGTGATCAGCGAAAGCGGATCAGCTCATCGCTTCCTCGACCAGGCCCTGCTGCTCGGCCTCGTGCCGCTTGGCCGAACCGACCGCGGGCGAGGAGGACGACGGGCGGGCGATCCGGCGCGGGGCCGGCAGGCCGTACTCGACCAGGTTGAGCGCGATGAACGGCCACGCGCCCTGGTTGGTCGGCTCCTCCTGGGCCCAGACCAGCTCCAGGTCCTTGCCGTAGCGGTCCAGACCGTACCGCTCCAGCTCGGCCTTGAGCTCGGCCACGGGCAGCGGGTAGAGCCGCTCCACGCGCACCAGGGCGACGTCGTCGCGGCCCGACTTGGCCCGTCCGGCGGCCAGGTCGTAGTGGAACTTGCCGGAGGACATGACCACCCGCTTGACCTTGCTCGGGTCCACCGTGGTGTCCCCGATCACCGGCCGGAACTGCCCGCTGGTGAACTCCTCGATCTTCGACGCGGCGGCCTTCAGCCGCAGCATCGACTTCGGGGTGAACACCACGAGCGGCTTGTGGTGCGGGTTGAGCGCCTGCCAGCGCAACAGGTGGAAGTAGTTGCTCGGCAGGGTCGGCGCGGCCACCGTCATGTTGTTCTGCGCGCACATCTGCAGGTAACGCTCGATGCGTGCGGACGAGTGGTCCGGGCCCTGGCCCTCGTAGCCGTGCGGAAGCAGCAGGACCACACCGGAGTGCTGGTGCCACTTCTGCTCGGCGGAGGAGATGAACTCGTCCATGATCGACTGCGCGCCGTTGGCGAAGTCGCCGAACTGCGCCTCCCACAACACCAGCGACTGCGGCCGGGCCAGCGAGTAGCCGTATTCGAAGCCCATCGCGGCGAACTCGCTGAGCAGCGAGTCGTAGACGGTGAACTTGGCCTGGTCGTCGGACAGGTGCGCGAGCGGGGTGTGCTCGGCGCCGGAGGTGCGGTCGACCAGGACCGAGTGCCGCTGGCCGAAGGTGCCGCGGCGGCTGTCCTGACCGGCGAGCCGCACCGGGCGACCCTCCATCAGGAGCGAACCGAACGCGAGCGTCTCGCCCATCGCCCAGTCGATCGTGCCGTCCTCGACCATCGCCGCCCGGCGCTGCAACTGCGGCTGCAGGCGCGGGTGTACGGCGAAGTCCTCGGGCAGCGAGACCTGCGACTCGACGATCCGCTTCACCGTCTCGTGCGCGATGCCGGTCGGGTCGATCCGCGGGAAGGCGATGTCCGCCGCGGGGGCGGCCGGGGCCGCCTGCGGGGCCTGCGGGGCGGTGGCCTGGCGGACCTCGGAGAAGACCTTCTCCAACTGGTCCTGGTAGTCCTTCAGCGCCTGCTCGGCCTCTTCGACGGTGATGTCGCCACGGCCGATCAGAGCCTCGGTGTAGAGCTTGCGCACCGAGCGCTTCTTGTCGATCAGGTCGTACATCAGCGGCTGGGTGAAGGACGGGTTGTCGGCCTCGTTGTGACCCCGGCGCCGGTAGCAGATGAGGTCGATCACCACGTCCTTGTGGAACGTCTGGCGGTATTCGAACGCGAGTTGCGCGATGCGCACGCACTGCTCGGGGTCGTCGCCGTTGACGTGGAAGATCGGCGCCTCGATCATTCGCGCGACGTCGGTCGCGTAGATGGACGAGCGGGACGCGGCCGGGGAGGCGGTGAAGCCCACCTGGTTGTTGATCACGACGTGGATCGTGCCGCCGGTGCGGTAGCCGCGCAGCTGCGACATGTTGAGCGTCTCGGCGACCACGCCCTGGCCCGCGAACGCGGCGTCGCCGTGCAGCAGCAGGGGCAGCACCGGGAAGTCGGCGCCCTCCATGTCGATGATGTCCTGCTTGGCGCGCACGACGCCTTCCAGGACCGGGTCGACCGCCTCCAGGTGCGAGGGGTTCGCCACCAGGGAGACCTTGACCTGCGCGCCGTCCTCGGAGGCGAAGGTGCCCTCGGCGCCGAGGTGGTACTTCACGTCGCCCGAGCCGTGCATCGACTTCGGGTCGATGTTGCCCTCGAACTCGCGGAAGACCTGCGCGTAGGACTTGCCGACGATGTTGGTCAGCACGTTCAGCCGACCGCGGTGCGCCATGCCGATCGCGACCTCGTCGAGACCGTCCTCGGCGGCGGCCGAGATGATCGCGTCGAGCAGCGGGATGGTGGTCTCGCCGCCTTCCAGCGAGAAGCGCTTCTGGCCGACGTACTTGGTGGCCAGGAAGGTCTCGAACGCCTCGGCCGCGTTCAGCCGGCGCAGGATGCGGAGCTGGTCCTCGCGGTCCGGCTTGGCGTGCGGCACCTCCACCCGCTCCTGGATCCAGCGGCGCTGGTCCGGGTCCTGGATGTGCATGTACTCGATGCCGACGGTGCGGCAGTAGGTGTCCCGCAGCACGCCGAGCACGTCGCGCAGGGTCATCAGCGCCTGGCCGGCGAAGCCGCCGACGGCGAACTCGCGCTCCAGGTCCCACAGCGTCAGCCCGTGCTCGACCACGTCGAGGTCCGGGTGCCGGCGCTGCTTGTACTCCAGCGGGTCGGTGTCGGCCATCAGGTGACCGCGGACGCGGTAGGAGTGGATCAGCTCCTGCACACGTGCCGTCTTGTTGACGTCGTCCTCGTGTGTCGCGGAGATGTCCTGCACCCAGCGCACGGGCTCGTACGGGATGCGCAGCGAACGGAAGATCTCCTCGAAGAAGCAGTCTTCGCCGAGCAGTAGCTGGTTCATCCGGCGCAGGAACTCGCCCGACTGCGCGCCCTGGATGATGCGATGGTCGTACGTGCTGGTCAGCGTGAGTGTCTTGCTGACCGCGAGGCGGGACAGGGTGTCCGCGGACGCCCCCGCGAACTCCGCCGGGTAGTCCATCGCGCCCACGCCGACGATCGTGCCCTGGCCGGGCATCAGCCGCGGCACCGAGTGCACGGTGCCGATGCCGCCCGGGTTGGTCAGCGAGATCGTCACTCCGGCGAAGTCGTCCACCGTGAGCTTGTTCGAGCGGGCCCGCCGAACGATGTCCTCGTACGCCTGCCAGAAGGCGAAGAAGTCCATCTCGTCGGCCTTCTTGATGGCCGCCACCACGAGCTGGCGGTCACCGTTGGCCTTGGTCAGGTCGATCGCCAGGCCGAGGTTGACGTTCGCGGGCTTGACCAGGAACGGCTTGCCCTCGCGCTCCTCGTAGGCGTGGTTCATCGACGGCATCGACTTGGCCGCCTGGACGAGCGCGTAGCCGATGAGGTGGGTGAACGAGACCTTGCCACCGCGCGCGCGCTTGAGGTGGTTGTTGATCACGATCCGGTTGTCGATCAGCAGCTTGGCCGGCACGGCCCGCACGCTGGTCGCGGTGGGGATGGCGAGCGACGAGTCCATGTTGATCGCGACACGTGCCGCCGGGCCCTTGAGCTGGACGGCCTCGGGGGACGCGGCGGGCTGCTTCTTCGCGGGCGCGGCGGGGGCCTTGGCGGCCGGTGCCTGCGCGGGCGTCGGAGTCGGTGCGACCTTCGCGGGCGAGACCTGGGCCGGAGCCGGGGTGCCGGCCGGGATGGGAGTCGGCGAAGGGGCCGCGTCCTGTACACCGGTCGTCATTATCGGGTGGCTCGGGGCCGGGCTCGGAGTCGTCGTCCCCGTCGCGGTCGACGACACTGCCGCCGTCACGGGGGGTTGCGCCGTACTCGGCGCGGGGATGCTTCCGGAGTTGTTCGTGGTACTGCTCACTGGTGTGGGGCCGCTCGGGCTTGCCACGGTGGCTTGACCGGCGGGCGTCGACGGCGTCGACGGCTCGCTGGGCTTGTAATCGGCGAAGAAGTCCCACCAAGCACGATCCACCGAGTTGGGATCTTGCAAATATTGCTGGTAAATCTCGTCGACGAGCCACTCGTTGGGGCCGAAGCTGGCCATCGGGTTGCTAGGGGACTGTGACGACACGGCGGCAACCGCCCTCTTCCGCTTCCTGGGGTGGTGGACAGCGGGAAACAAGGCTACGCCCTTTGACCTGTGTCGCGCAGGCCCCTCGGCCTTCGCGTCGCGTAGATCACAAACGGTTGACCGTTTAGTCGCGTTTGTTGCTTCCCGCCGTATTGGTGGTCACGGAACGTCATGTCGGGATCGTCCCGTGCAGTAAGTGACCGATCACCCGATTACGTCGGGTCACCGGGCAGGAGCACTCGGATACGGCACCCATGGCTCGATTCGGCTACGGAAATATCACCCCCATGCAGATCCACGGCCCAGCGGGCGATCGCGAGGCCCAGTCCGGTTCCCCCGTCGGTGGACGAACTCTCGCCGCCCCGGGTGAATCGTTCGAAGACCCGACCGCGCTCGCCGTACGGGATCCCGGGCCCCTCGTCCTGGACTTCCAGGCGCAGACTGCCCGGGCCCTCGTCGCGTCGTGCGTGCAGACTCACGGTGCCACCGAAGGGGCTGTGCCGGCAGGCGTTGGCCACCAGATTGGTAACAACCTGATGCAGCCGCTCGGGGTCGGCCAGCGCGGTCAGCTCGGCCGGTTGCACGTCGACCCGGAACCTGACGTCGCTGCTCAGCGCCTCGGTCTCCTCGGTGAGCGCGGTCAGGAACGGGCGCACCGCGAACTCGCGTGCCTGGAGCGGAACGGCCCCCGAATCCAGCCGGGAAAGGTCGAGAAGTTGTGACACGAGTCGGCCCAGTCGCGCGGTCTGATTGAGCGCCCGTCCCAGGGTGTCGGGGTCGGGTTCCTGAACGCCGTCCACCAGGTTTTCCAACACCGCGTGCAGTGCCGAGATCGGGGTGCGCAGTTCGTGCGAGACGTTGGCGACCAGTTCGCGGCGATGTCGGTCCACCGCCTCCAGATCGGCGGCCATCCGATTGAACGCGCCGGCGAGGCGACCCACCTCGTCGCGCGAGGTGGCGCGCACCCGGCGCGAGTAGTCGCCGCGGGCCATCGCCTGCGCGGCGGTGGTCATCTCGCGCAGCGGCGAGGTCATCCCGTGCGCGAGCACCAGGGTCACCGCCAGGCAGGCCAGCGAGGTGAACACGAGCATGTACCGGAACCGGACCTCGGCCCGCAGCCCCAGGATGATCAGCAGCGTCGAGACGAACACGGACGCGATCACGAGCACGCCGAGCTTGGCCTTGATCGAGCGCAGCCGATCGAGCGGACGCAGATTGCCGCGGCTCAGCCGCAGGCGTCGCAGCCGCGCGGGGCGGGGGTCGGCGGACTTCAGGACGGTGCCTCCAACGCGTAACCCACGCCGTGCACGGTCCTGATCCACTCGGCGCCGAGCTTGCGCCGCAGCGCCTTGACGTGGCTGTCCACGGTGCGGGTGCCGGAGGCGTCGACCCAGTCCCACACCTCGGCGAGCAACTGCTCGCGCGAGAGCACGGCGCGCGGGCGCGACGCGAGGCAGACCAGCAGGTCGAACTCGGTCGGGGTCAGGTGCACCTCGTCCACGCCGAGTCGGACCCGGCGCTGGGTGCGGTCGATCCGCAACCGGCCCAGGTGCAGCGCGGCCTCGGGGGAGACGGCGCGGGCGGCCGCCTCGGCGCGCTCCATCCGGCGCAGCAGTACGTGCACGCGGGCCACCAGCTCGCGCATCGAGAACGGCTTGGTCATGTAGTCGTCGGCGCCCACGGCCAGGCCGACCAGCAGATCGGTCTCGTCGTCGCGTGCCGTCAGCATGATCACCGGCAGGCCCGGATGCAGTGCCTGCAGCCGCCGACACACCTCCAGGCCGTCCAGACCGGGCAACATCACGTCGAGCACGACCAGGTCGGGTCGGGTGGTCGCGGCCGTGGTCAGTGCCGCGGGGCCGTCCGGCGCGATGATCGCGCCGAAGCCCTCCGCCCGCAGCCGGGCGGCCACCGCGTCGGCGATCATGGGCTCGTCCTCGACCACGAGTACGAGCCGCTTTTCCCCCGTCGGGTCGGTCATACCCGCAGCCTACGTATCGCCGGCGAGCCGTGTGCGCGACTTGGTGAGGCTCCTTCGAACCGGGGAGGCGCCTACGACGTCCAGAGGAGAGGGACGGGACCCGGGTACCCCATGGGAGCCGGCCCCGATTGGTACTTCAGGGGGAGGATCCGTCTAACCTGATCCGTCTACCCTGGCTGAAGCGTTGCCGCCGTACACCGCATCCCGTGCTCCGGGGTGCGCGGTGCGGGGAGTGGTCCACGACCCGGGTGGCGAGCGATCCGATCGCAGCGGCCGACCGACGGCACGACCGATTCAACCGACAGCATGGGGGCGTGGTGCGGCGCAACGTCACGGAGGATCCCTCCCACGAGGTCGATCGGCGCGAGCAGGCGCCGTCGGCCGCGCAGGCGGCTTCGGTGACGGGGGCCGGCGAGCCGGCCGGGCGGGTGGCGACCGAACCGGATCCGGCCGAGGCCAAGGCCCGCCGGATGCGCGTCTTCAAGGACGCGGCCCGCGAGTTGCTCCTGGTCGCGCTGTTGTTCGGGGTGTACAAGCTCGGCCGCGGCCTGGCCTCGGGCGAGACCTCCACCGCGTTCTCCAACGCCAAGCAACTGCTGACCATGCAGCAGGACCTGCGGCTGCCGGACGAGGCGGCCATCCAGGACTGGTTCATGCAGTCGCACGCGGCCGTGACGTTCTGCAACAAGTACTACGCCTACGTGCACTTCCCGGCCACCGTCGGGTTCCTGCTGTGGTTGTGGATCCGCCATCGCGAGCACTACAAGTGGGTCCGCAACATCCTGGCGATGATGACCGGCGCCGCGTTGGTCATCCACATCCTGGTTCCGCTGGCGCCGCCGCGGAAGATGCCGGGCTTCACCGACACGGGCATGGACGCGGGCGACTCGCCGTACTCCGGCGCGGGCGCCAAGATCGCGAACCAGTTCGCCGCGATGCCGTCGTTGCACGTGGGCTGGGCGGTGGTGGTCGCGCTCGGGGTCGCCTCGGTGTGGCACGCGGCCGGCACCGGTCGGCGGGTGGCCAGTTGGGCGGTCTGGCTGCATCCGGCGATCACCCTGATGGTGGTCGTGGTGACCGCGAACCACTACTGGATGGACGCCGTGGTCGCGGTGTTGCTGATGATCTTCGCGCTGGCGGTGCTGCCCGGCCCCGATCGGGACCTCCAGCGGGGATTGATCCGGGCGATCCCGGCGCCGCGGATAGCGCGCTAACGGGGCTTCGCGCGATCGGTGCGGGCCGGCGACCCGGTTCGAGCGCTCGTTTCACATCGTTTCCCGGCGTTCTCGCCGTGTTCCGTCTGCGCCGAATGATCGGGGTCGAATTTCCGGCGCTCGGGCCGGGCATGATCCACGAATGCCCGTCTCCTTCCCCTCCGGGGGCATTCGCGCCAGGACGCCGGCCGGCCGGTGGGTGTTGTTGGCCACCGTGCTCGGCTCCGGCATGGCCATGCTCGACTCGACCGTCGTCAACGTCGCGCTGCCCAGCATCGGGCGCTCGTTCGACACCTCGCTCGCGGCCTTGCAGTGGACCGTCAACGCGTACACCCTCACGCTGGCCGGACTGATCCTGCTCGGCGGCGCGCTCGGGGACCGGTACGGGCGGCGCCGGGTGTTCGTGATCGGCGTGGCCTGGTTCGCGGTGGCCTCGCTGCTGTGCGGGATCGCGCCCAACGTGCAGACGCTGATCGCGGCCCGCGCCCTCCAGGGCATCGGCGGCGCGCTGCTCACCCCCGGCTCGTTGGCGATCATCCAGGCCACGTTCCACCCCGACGACCGGGCTCGCGCGGTGGGCACCTGGTCCGGACTGGGCGGCGTGGCGAGCGCGATCGGACCGTTCCTGGGCGGCTGGCTCGTGGACGCGGTGAGCTGGCGCTGGGTCTTCCTGATCAACCTGCCGCTTGCGGCGGTGACCATCGTGGTCGCGCTGCGCACCGTCCCGGAGACCTTCGACCCGCAACCTCGGGGCCGCTTCGACGTGAACGGCGCGGCGTTGGCCGCGTTGTCGCTCGCCGGCGTGACCTGGGCCCTGGTGGAGGCGCAGACCAGCCCGGGGCCGGCCGTGATCGCGGGCGCGGCCGGGGTGGCGGCGGGGGTGGCGTTCGTGTTCGTGGAGAAGCGCACACGCGAACCGATGTTGCCGCTGGACATCTTCCGGGTCCGGCTGTTCACCTCGGTCAACATCGTGACGCTGTTCGTCTACGGCGCCTTGGGCGCGTTCATGTTCCTGCTGGTGCTGGAACTCCAGATCGTGTCGGGCTACTCGGCGCAGGAGGCCGGTCTGGCGCTGCTTCCGGTCACCATGGTGATGCTGCTGCTCTCGGCCCGATCGGGTGACCTGGCCCGGCGGATCGGCCCGCGCCCGCAACTGACGGTGGGCCCCCTGGTGTGCGCGGGCGGGTTGTTGATGCTGCTGCGGGTCGGCTCGCACGCGCACTATGCGACCGACGTGCTGCCCGGTGTGCTGATCTTCGGGCTGGGCCTGGCGGTCCTGGTGGCGCCGCTGACGGCGACCGTGCTGGCGTCGGTGGACGTGACCCGGGCGGGCATCGCCAGCGGCGTCAACAACGCGGCGGCCCGGGCGGCGGGGCTGCTCACCGTCGCCGGGCTCCCGGCGCTGGTCGGCCTGTCGGGCGACGGCTACCGGGACCCGGGCGTGGTGGACACGGGCTTCGACCGCGCGCTGTGGATCTGTGCGGGACTGCTGGTCGCGGGCTCCGCGGTGGCCTGGTTCACCATCTCGGCCAAGGTCCTGGCGCCGAGCGAGACCGGGGCCGAATGTGCGCGGCCGTGCGTGCGGATGGGGTGCGATGTGGCGGGGCCGCCGTTGGACCCGGGGCATGAGGGGGCGGGGGCCGAGGGGCGGGCCGGGGCGGGTGGGTCGTAGCGTGGCCCGGGGATGTGGGTCGGTGTGGGAAAGGGCGGCGCTATGCACGACACCGGGGTCGAGGGGCTCGTGGTCGAGGTCGAGGGCGCGGTGGCGACGCTGCGCATCGATCGGCCGCGGGCCCGCGGCGCGCTGACCGCCGCGATGTGGGGGGCGCTGCCGGGGATCCTGGCGGCGCTGGAGGCCGACCACGAGGTGAGCGTGCTGGTGCTGACCGGGACCGGCGGGGTGTTCTCGGCGGGGGCCGACATCCGCGAGTTGCGGGGGCACTACGCGAGCGCCGAGGCGGCGGACGCCTATCACGCGCTGAACTCGGCCGCGGAACGCGCGTTGGCGACCTTCGCGAAGCCGACGATCGCCTTCGTGCAGGGGCCCTGCGTGGGCGGGGGTTGCCAGTTGGCGGCGGCGTGCGACCTGCGCTTCGCCGACACGACGGCCCGCTTCGGGGTGACCCCGGCCAAGCTCGGCATCGTCTACGACGCGGACTCCACCACGCGGTTGGCCCGACTGGTGGGTGTGTCGACGGCCAAGTACCTGTTGTTCTCGGCCGAACTGATCGACGCGGCCCACGCGTTGCGGGTCGGCCTGGTGGACGACGTGTTCGACCCGACCGAGGCCGCCGACCGAGCCTACGGCTTCGCCCGCACGATCGCGTCCCGCTCCCAACTCACCGTCCGCGCCGCCAAGGACCTCCTCGCGACGGACCCCACCCCCGAACGCCTCACCACGTGGCGCGCCGACTGGGAAGCCGAATCCCGCGGCTCCGCCGACGTCCGCGAGGGCCTCACCGCCTTCACGGAACGCCGGGCCCCCCAGTTCGCGTGGCCACACCCCCCGAAGGGCTCCGGCTGACGTCGCGACCCGGTCACCACCCGTCGGGCGGCATACCGGGCAGGCGCGAACGACGTCGAGTACGGCTCCCCAAGGCCCGGCAGCATGAAGTGGCCCCGGCACAAAGGGCCTTGAGGCGACTCTCCGAAGCCGAGTACCGCGGCACGCGATGACCGTGCCCACGACGCCAGGCAGCGGTCACGGCGAACGCCGACGCGGGCGAACCCGCCGAGCAGCACGACACGAAGGCCGCCCGCCGAAGGGCACTATCCAAGAGCCACCCGCCGACGCCCGTCCACCCAACCGACACCGGCGGCTCTGCGAACACCCCGATCCCGCAAGCCACGGCATGCCGGTGCGGATCGGATCGCCGGCCGCACCGAGCGCCGGGCTTTCCCCGCCCCGGCCGCCGCTGCCCTCCGGCGCGTCAGCGCCCACGACCTCGGCCCACCCAGGTGATCGACGCGCGCAGCGCGGAGAGCGGCGGAGCCGCAAAAAAGACTTCGTGGCCCGCAGCGAAGCGAAGGGACACGAAGTCACGAGCGAGGGGCCACTTTTTCGCGGAGGAGCGTCAGCGACGGAGCAAAAAAGTAGTGCCTCGCGAGCCGGCGCCGAAGGCGCCCGACAAGCGGGACGACGCGGGCCCGCCCCGGCCGGGCCCGCCTCGTCTCGAAGTGTTCGCCACGCTCCCTGGCGAACACTTGCAATCTTGGCCCCTCAACCGGCTACTCATGCGTATCCGGAGTGAAGTTCTTGAGAATTTTACTTTTCTGCGCACAACCATCGAGGTATTTGTCCCGATATTCGGGGTTCGTTCCAGGCGGAACCTCACTCCTCCAGCGTGTCCCGGGCAATGTCTGCCAAACCGGTTACCAGCGACCCGATTCGCGCTCGACGCGCACCCGACGCATTCGTGCCGCGACGCAGCGCACCCGCGCAGACGATCGCCAGCTTGATGACCGCGAAGGCTTCCCAGAACGGGATATGACGGATACTCAGCTCGATGGCCGGGCCCTGCTCGGCGGTGGCCGCGCGGTATTCGGCGACCAGTTCGCGGGCCGTGGGCAACCCCGGGTTGGCGTCCGGCAGATGTCCACCGCGCTCGGCGAACAACAGCCGGCCCGCCGGTCCCCAGTACGCGAGCAACTGGCCCAGATCCGCTTCGGGCGGGCCGAGCGTGGCCATCTCCCAGTCGAGCACCGCGAGCACCCGTTCGGGGCGGGCCCGTTCGTACATTACGTTCGCCAGGTTGTAGTCGCCGTGCACGATCCGTTCCGGACCCGCCGTCGGCGTCAGTGCGGTCAGCGCGGCCAGCACCTCGTCGACCGCGGGTACCGGATCCGCGCCGGAGGTCGTCCACTGCCGTTGCCAGCGGCGCAACTGGCGTACCGGGTAGGGCTCCGGCCGGGCGTACTCGGCCAGCCCCACCACGACCGGATCCACCGCGTGCAGCACGGCCAGGGTCCGGGCCAGCGCGCGCCCGATCGCCCCGGCGGTGTGTGCGGGCAACTCCCGTACCGTCTCGGCGCGGGCGTGCACGACCCCGTCCAGTCGATTCATCAGATAGAACGGCGTACCGATCACCGCCGGGTCCGAACACAGCGCGACCATCGGCGCCACCGGTACCGCGCCGTCCGCCAACGCGGCCTGGAACCGGTATTCGCGGTCCATGTCGTGCGCGGTGGGCAGTCCGCCGCGCGCGGGCGGCGTGCGCAGCACCAGATCGGCGCCGCCGCCCCGGACCCGATACGTGGGATTGGACGAGCCGCCGGTCAGCGGCTCCACCACCACCTCGACCCCGGGCGCCAGCACGCCGCGACCCACCGACCACGCGGTGAACGCCCGCAGTTCCGCCGACCCCGGCGTCGCCACCCCGGCCGTCACGGCAGATCCAGCCAGGTCGCGTAGCGCTGCTCCGCGACCGCCCGCCGGGTCGGGATGTGCTCGCTGGGCCATCCCTCCACCGCGCTGTGGCCGCGCAGCGCGAGCTTGGCGACCTGCGCGACGTGCACCTCGTCCGCCCCGTCGGACAACCGGAAGTTGCGGGCGAGGCGGTACATCTCCTCCAGCGGCAGGTCGGTCGAGTAGCCCAGCGCGCCGTGCACCTGGATCGCCCGGTCCACCACGTCGTGCAACACCTGCGCACCCCAGTACTTGACCTCGGAGACCGCCTGCCGGGCCGCCTTCGGGCCCTCGTGGTCCCAGGTCCACGCGGCCTTGAGGGTCATCAGGCGCAGCGCCTCGATCTCGATCGTGGACTTGGTCACCATCTGCTGCACGAGTTGGTGCTCGGCCAACAACCGGCCGTGCGAGTGCCGGGACAGGGCCCGTTCGCAGAGCATGTCGAAGGCCCGTCGGCACTGGCCGATCCAGCGCATCGTGTGGTGGATCCGGCCGCCGTTGAGCCGCTTCTGGGCGAGTGTGAACGCGTCGCCGGGCGCGCCGATCAGGTGGGCGTGGGGCACCCGGCAGCCCTCGAACCGGATCTCCGCGTGGCCGCCCAGGTTGCGGGTCGCGGGGCCGTCGTAGGGGTGGTGCATGGTGTGCACGTCGCGCACGATCCGCATCCCCGGGGTGTCCCGTTCGACCACGAACATCGAGGCCCGGCGGTGTGGTTCGGCATCGGGGTCGGTGACCGCGAAGACCAGCACGAAGTCCGCGCGGCGCGCGTTGGAGGCGAACCACTTGTGCCCGTCGAGCACCCACTCGTCACCGTCGCGCACCGCCCGGGTCCGGATGCCGGTCGGATCGGAGCCGGCGGTATGCGGCTCGGTCAGCGAGAACGAACTGGTCAGCCGGCCTGCCAGGAGCGGCCACAACCAGCGCTCCTTCTGGGCGTCGGTCGCGCCCACAGCGAGCAGTTCGCCGTTGCCCGAGTCCGGCGCCTGGTTGCCGAAGATCGCGGGCGCGGAGGGGGATCGGCCGAGGATCTCGTGCATCAGGGCCAGCCGTACCTGGCCGAAGCCGCCGCCGCCCAACGCCGGATCCAGGTGTGCGGCCCACAGGCCGCGGTCCTTGACCGCCTGCTTGAGCGGTTCGGTGACGGCCCGCCAGTTCTCCGGGCTCATTCGGGTGCGGACCAGGTCGAGCGGTTCGATCTCGTCGACCACGAGCCGACGGATCCAGTCGAGTTCGGCCGCGACGTCCGGATCGGTGCTGAATTCCCATGCCATGGCCGGACGTTAATCCGGATAGTTAACAAGGTCAATCATCTTGTCGGCGGGCAGTGACTTCCGCCCGGCCGATCCGCTGCGACCGCGGGCCGGTCCGAGCCGACCCGTCGTCACTCCTCGTCGAGCGGCCCGCGCAGATCCGCGACCAAGCGTTGCATGCGGTCGGCCAGGTCGGTGAGTTCCTCGGCCGTCCAGTCGGCCAACTGCCGGGCCAGCATCGCGTCGTTGGCCGCGACGAACAGCCGGTACGCCTCGCGCCCGTGCTCGGTGGCCTCCAGCAGCGCCACCCGGCCGTCGTCGGGGGCGGTGACCCGGACCGTGTAGCCGCCCTCCTCCAGGATCCGGATCTGCCGACTCAGCGCGGCCGGTTGGATGTCGGCGCGCTCGGCCAGCTCGGTCGGTCGGATCGGGCCGAAGTCGATGATGCGATGCAGCACGCCGATCGCGACCAGGCTGAGCGGCACACCGGAGCGCTCCACGTGCAGGGCGTCCAGCCGGCGGCTGCTCATCAGTCTGCGGATCGAGCTGATCGCCTCGTTGATCCTGCGTCGGCTCTCCACGTCGGTCATGGGCGTCAGCGTACGGCCGCGCGACGCGGCACCGACACGCGCCCGATACACCGGTCGAACCCGGGCCGCCGGCCGCACGTTCGAGCCAATCGTTCGCGCACCCCTGTCCCGATCGGGCCCTTGTCCCCAACACTGATCTTCGTGCATGCCGAGGTGGTCGTCGTCGACCCGCGAAACGATTCCGCAGAGCGCGCGTTCGCGCTCACCACGCCCGAGGCCGCCGTCGTGGTGGCCGCCGCGTCCACCGGGCCGGTGGGCGGGTGCGGGCACGGCATGGACTGGTTCCTGCGCCGGCTGGGCGTGCACCTGCTGGCCCGGTTGACCGATCGCCCGGACCGGGGCATCACCGCCTGCCTGGCGGACACCATCGCCGAGACCGCCGCGCTGCACGGGGCTCGTTGCGACCTCGCGCACGAGGCCACCCCGGCCGCGTCGGTGGTCGCGTGCCGGGTGCAGGCGCGCGAGCTGCAATACCTGGTGCTGGGGCCCGGCGTGGTGGAACTGCATCACAACGGCGGGCCGACCAGCCGGATGACCGGCCCCGACGGCCCGTTGGCGGCGGTCCGGGCCCGGCCGAGCATCGCCGCACACGCCGGCACCGGTACCGCGCGCCTGGACACCCTCACCGGCGCCTCGTTGACGGCCGACGCCACCGGGCGCCCGGGGGCCCGGATCACCCTGACCTTCCGGACCTTCCGGCCCGTCCCGGGCCCGGCCGGCCCGATCCCCGGCCGCCGCAGGCACGAGCGGCCCTGAAGCCGCCGCCCCGGGGCCCGGGTGCCCTGACTCCCGGGTCCCGGGTGGCCGCAGCCCCGAGACCGGCGCGCCTCGGGGCCGTCACGCCGGACGGGTCAACACACCTAGCCCGCCGCGGGCAGCTTGTACTCGTGCACCGCCGGCACCTCGAAGGCGTCCTTGGCCACCACCAGGTTGCCCGGCACGGTCTTGCTCGGCTTGAGGATGTACGACTTGTAGGACGCCGGCTTGGTCGGGTCGGAGAAGTCCTGCGGCGCGCCGAGCCCGGTGTCCATCTGCTTCTGCTCCCGGTGCGCGGCGATGATCCCGGCGTGCGACAGGTCCTTCTTGGCGCACGCCGCCTTGAGGTCCTCGCCGAAGATCTTCATCGAGTTGTACCCGGAGATCACACCCTGATCGATCGTCCCGTCCGGGTACTTGGCCTTGTAGTCCGCGGCCAGCTTCTTCACCGCCGGGATGTCGGCCCCCATCGCGGGCGCCGAACTGACCACGTACAGCAGTTGTTCCAGCGCACCCGCCGCGGCACTGGCCATCACCTGGGGGTGGAAGCCCGGCGCACTGGTGAGCACCGGCACCCGCAGGCCGGCCATGGCGCCGAAACCGACCAGGGTCGCGGTCTGCGTCGGTCCGGCGCTGATCAGGATCGCCTTGACGCCGGCGCCGCGCAGCGCGGCGATCTGCGCGGTCAGGTCGGTGTCGGTCGCCTTGATCTTCTGCTCGACCACCTGCACGCCGAGCTTGCCGGCCGCGAACTTGGCACCCGCCAGGGCGTTCTCGCCGTACTCGCCCTCGAAGTAGACGTGCCCGACCTTGTCCCCGGACTTGAGCTGGGCGGCCTGCCCCAGGAAGTCCATCGCGTTGATCATGTCGATGTCGTAGGTGGTCCCGACGATCTGGATCTCGCGCCGATTGAGCAGCGTCGCGGCCCACGCCTGCGGGAAGGTCAGGATCTGATCCTGTTTCAGACTGTCCTGCAACGCGGTGACCACGGCCGAGCCGATCACCTGTGGGAAGCCCGCCACGCCGCCCTTGATCTCGGTGTAGGCGGCCACCGCCTTCTGCACGTCGTAGCCGTGATCGCGGACCGTGACGGCGAGCTTGCGCCCGCAGATCCCGCCCTGCGCGTTGACCTCGTCCACGTAGAGCTGTTGCGCGTTGACGATGCTCTTGCCCAGTGGCGCGTACGGACCGGACAGGTCGGTCAGCGCGCCGAGCGTGATGGTGGTGTCGGTGATCCCGGGCCCGGTCTTGACTCCACCGGACTGCTTGTCCTTCTTGTCGTCGTCGCCCTTGGTACTGCACGCCGTCGCGGCCATTACGAGCGCCGCGAGCGCCGCCCCCACACGCACGCCATTCCGGAGCCTCACTGTGTTACCCCTTCGAGCCGGTACGGATGGAGCCCTTGGTACGTCCCAGTCGTACGGTGCGGCGGCCGGTGGGAACGCCGCCGGGCCGACCGCGCAGCAGGCCCACCAGGCCGCCGGGCGCGAACAGCAGGACGAGCACGATCGCCGCGCCGTACAGGTAGCGCGCGGCCTCACCGGGGCCCACCCCGGAATCCGGGCTGCCCGGCGCCACCACCAGCGGCAGCGTGTCCGCGTACTTGCTCAACACCTGCGGCAACACGGTCACGAAGGCCGCGCCCACCACGGCGCCGGTGACCGAGCCGAGACCGCCGATCACGATCATCGCGAGGTAGTCGATGGACAACGCGAGCCCGAAGTAGTCCGGCACCGCACGGTTGAAGATCATCGCCAGCAGCGCGCCCGCGAGACCCGCGTACATCGACGACACCACGAACGCCGCCGAGCGGTAGCGGGCCACCGGAACTCCCATGACGGCGGCGGCGATCTCGCTGTCGCGCACCGCGCCCAGCGCCCGGCCGGGACGGCCGCGCAGCAGGTTGCGCGCGGTCAGGGCGGCGACCAGGACCAGCACCAGCGCGAAGTACCACAGCCGCTCCAGTTGTCCGAACGGGATGCCGAGTACTTCGAGGCCGTCCGGGTCGCCGTCGGTGAGCGTGAAGCCGCCGAACTCCATCGGGGTGACCGAGCGCCCGTTGAAGCCGCCGGTCACCGACTTGGCGTTGAGCATGACGTGGTGGCCGATGAACACCAGGGCCAGCGTGGCCACGCCCAGGTACATCCCGCGCAGCCGGCCGGAGATCGGGCTGAACAGGCCTCCCACGATGCCGGTCAGCAACACCGCGAGCACCAGCGCGAGCAGCGGCGGCAGACCCAATCCGCTGAGCCGTTGCACGCCGACCCTGCCCGAGTCGCCCGCGAACCACACGTAGCCGTACGCGCCACAGGCGAGGAAGAAGGCGTGCCCGAGCGAGAGTTGCCCGGTGGTGCCGGACAGCAGGTTCAGCCCGATCGCGCCGATCGCGGCGGCCATCGCGAACAAGCCGGTCTGCAACCAGAACGCGGTCACGTAGAACGGCAGCACCAGCAGGACCAGCACCACCGCCGTCACCGCGCCGGGCCCGGCCCACCCGCGCAGCCCCGGCGCGGCGGTCGAGGCGTGCCGCGCGGGCGGCGTCGCCGCGGGCACCGTCGTGGACACGCGGTCAGACACGGGCACGCTCCTTCGAGCCGAGCAGGCCGGTCGGCCGCCAGATCAGCACGAGCAACATCACGACGTAGGGGGCGACATCGCCGAGGTTGGCGCCCAGCCAGGTCATGTCGCTCTGGTAGCCCGCCATCAGCGCTGCGGTCAGCCCCACCACCAGGCTGCCGACCAGCGCGCCGGCGGCCGAATCCATCCCGCCCAGGATCGCCGCCGGGAACGCGGCCAGTGCGATCTGGCCGGTGGAGCGATCCAGGCCGGCGGACGGGAACGCGGCCAGGAACACCGCCGCCACCGCGGCCAGGGCGCCCGCGACGCACCACGCGGTGAGCTGGATCCGGCCCAGCCGGATGCCCATCAGCGCGGCGGCCTCCCGGTCCTCGGCGGCGGCACGCATCGACAGGCCCCACGCGGTGAACCGGAACGCCGCGAAGAACGTGCCGATCAACACCACCGCGACCACGATGCACGCGATCCGCGCGTCGGCGATGTGCACGCCGCCCCAGTCCCGCACGCCGGCCTTCCACGGATCGCCCAGGCTCAGCACGTCCGAGCCGATCCGGCGGGTGAGTTCGGTGGTCAGCAGGATGTCCACGCCGATGGTGAGGATGGTCAGGGTGTGTACCTCGGTGCGACCCAGGCCCCGGATGAACAACACCTCGACCAGGCCCGCCACGGCGGCCGTCACCAGCACCGCGGCAAGCAGCGCGAGGGCGAAGCCGAGGTCGTCGTGCAGCTTGGCGACGGTGAATCCGCCGAGCAGCAGCAACGACGCGTGCGCGAAGTTGATCACCCCGGATGCCTTGAAGATGACCACGAACCCCAGCGCGATCAGCGCGTACACGGACCCGAGGGCGAAGCCGTTGAGGAGGATCTCGGCGAGCTTGGTCATGTCGGGACCTCCCGGTCGTTCCCGGCGTCGGTTGCCGCGGCTGCTTCCGTTTCCTCGCCGGTGCCGAGGTAGGCGCGGATCACCGCCGGGTCGCGCTGGACGTCGGCGGGCACACCGCCGGCGATCCGGCGGCCGAAGTCGAGCACGGTCACCTCGTCGGCGATCCGCATCACCAGGCCCATGTCGTGCTCCACCAGCACGATCGAAATGCCCAGCGACTCCCGGATCGAGGCGATCGCCTCGGCGGTCTCGGTCCGTTCCTCGGCGTTCATCCCGGCCACCGGCTCGTCCAGGAGCAGCACCTTGGGCTCCATGCACAACGCGCGGGCCATCTCGACCCGCTTGCGCATGCCGTACGGCAACAGCCCCACGGGCGCGTCGAAGACCTGGCCCAGATGCATGAACTCGGCGATCTCCCGGGCCCGTTCACGATGACGTCGCTGCTCGCGGACCACCCGGGGCAGGTGCAGCGCGGTGGCCGCGAACCCGGAACGGGTCAATACGTGCCGACCCAGCAGCAGGTTGTCCGCGACGGTGCCCCGGGTGAGCACGATGTTCTGGAAGGTACGGGCCAGGCCGAGCGCGGCGATGCGATGCGGCGGCAGCCGGGTCAGCTCGTGCCCGCCCAGGTGCACCGTGCCGCGATCGGCCCGGTAGACGCCGGAAAGCACGTTGAAGCAGGTCGACTTGCCCGCGCCGTTCGGGCCGATCACCGCGTGGATCGAGCCCGGTGCGACGGTGAAGCCGACCGCGTCCAGCGCGACCAGGCCGGCGAAGCGCACGGTGATCGCGCGTACGGTCAGTTCGGGGACTTCGAACTCCGCCGCCCGGGCGGTCTCGGCCTGGCCGACGGTCATCCGACCCACCTCCGGAGCGGCTTGCGCGGGGTCGGCCGGGCGGGCGCCGCGGCGGTGTCCGGGCCCACCGCCTCCTCCTCGCCGAGGTACAACCGGCGCACCTCGTCGGTGCGCGCCAGGTCGGTCGAGGAACCGGCGAGTCGCACCTCGCCGACGTCGAGCACGTAGGCCTTGTCGGCGAGGTCGAGCGCGACCGTCACGTTCTGCTCGACGAGCAGAACGGCCACGCCCTGGGCGGCGATCTCCCGAATCACGCCCGCGATCCGGCCGACCATCATCGGCGCCAGACCGAGCGAGGGTTCGTCGAGCAGCAACAGGCGCGGCGCGGCCATCAACGCCCGCCCGATCGCCAACATTTGTTGTTCGCCGCCGGACAACAGCCCGGCCCGCTGGGCCCGTCGTTGGGCCAGTACCGGGAACAGCTCGAAGACCCGGTCGCGGTTGGCCCGGGTCCTGGCCGCGCCGCCGTTGCCCCGCCGAAGGCCGCGTGTACTCAGCGCGCCGGCTTGCAGGTTCTCGTCCACCGAGAGATTGGCGAACACCCGCCGGCCCTCCGGGACCTGGACCACGCCGGCCCGGACGATCGCGGCCGGATCGCGACCGGTCAGGCGTACGCCGCCGTAGTGGATCGTGCCCGCGGCGACCGCGCCCCGTTGCAGGGACAGGGTGCCCGAAACAGCCCGAAGCAACGTGCTCTTGCCGGCCCCGTTCGCCCCGAGCACCGCCACCACGCCGTTCGGCGGCACGTCGAGCGAAATACCGCGCAGGGCCCGCACCGACCGCCCGTAGACGACCTCCAGCCCCGCCACGAGGAGCGCTCCCGATTCCACCGCACCCCTCCCCGCTGTTGGAGTGACCGCGATCACAGCACGGGGTGCGACCGGAGTCCAGATACCCGGGCCACATCGGGGCAGCCGACCAACGCGGCGCGTGGGGCCTTGTGCAGCGGCACAGAACCGGCGGGCGCGAGGCGGCGAATGGTTTCCGCCGACTCCGCTTCAGGTGCGCAGGCGGTGCGCGTCCAGGGCCAGGGCGAGCTCGACGAGGTCGCGGGGGAGGCCCAGTTCGCGGCCGGTGAGTTGTTCCAGCCGGCGCAGCCGGTTGAGCACGGTGTTGCGGTGGCAGAACAACCGGCGGCCCGCGCGCACCGCCGAGCCGCCGCAGTCGAGCCACGCGCCGAGCGTGCCGAGCAGCAGATCGCGGTCCACCGGGTCGAGCGCCAGGATCGGCCCGAGTACCCGTGCCGCGAGATCGTGCGCCAGATCGGGCTGCGAGGCGACCAGCGCGGCGGGCAACCGCTCGTCCAACCGGGCGCATTCACCGTCGGCGGTACAGGTGCGCAACGCGATCTCGGCGAGCCGCCGCGCCCGGCCCAGGGCGGCCAGCCCGTCGACGATCGCACTGATGCCGGCCCGGGATCCGGTGGCCGGGCCGAACGTTTCGGCAACCTCGTCCAGCCCCGCGGTGCCGAGCAGCACGACCGCGAACTCCCCCTCCATCCGGGCCCGCCACACCACCCGCACGCCGTCCGGCGCCGGCCGCCGAGGCGCGTCGTGCACCCCGGTACCGGGGAACGGATGGCGCAACGCGACCACGGCGTACCGACCGCGCTCGGGCAGGTCCAGCACGGCAGCCGCGGCGGCGAGGTCGGCCGCCGGCGCGCGACCGTCCAACAGCGTGTCCAACAGGGCGTGCACCCGCTCGTCATGACGGTTCGTCAGCTCGGCCTCCACGCGCCGATACGCGTCGGCGATCGCACCGGCATGTCCGTCGACGAAGTTCCACACGTCGGTGGCCACGTGCACCAACAGCCGTACCTCGTCCGGCTCCTGCTCCGCGGCGACCTCGACCAGGGTCTGCCACAACAACACCCCGCCGAGCCGATAGGCGTGCAACAGCGCCTCCAGCGGCACGCCTTGCTCGGCCCGCCGCCGGGCCAGCCGCCCGGAAGCCCACCGGCTGCCCTCCAACTCGCGAGGCCACACCGCGAGCGCCGCCACGCCGACCCGCAACGCCTCGTGCGCACTCTGCCAGAGCTCGTCCGGCGGCACACCGCCCGCCAGATACGCGGGTTCGAGCGCTTGGAGCTCCGCCACGAGCCGATCCGTCAACTCCGGCAACCGCGCCGGCAACACCCGAGCCGCCCGCCGCAACAACGCGGTATGAGCCGACCCGCCGGACAACTCCGCTTCGACCATCGTTCCCCCACCCACCAGGCCAAGGACGCCGTCCGGGGCAGCCTGACAGATCCCGACCCCCGGCAAACAGCACAAGTCCCAGCCGCAGCCGACCTGTGATGTGCACCCGACCCGGCGGGGATCGGGTGCGTCCGGGCATCGGGTCGGCGGCCGGCCCGATCAATAGGCGGTGGCTCGCACCCGGTCCAGGTCGTCCAGGATGCGGTCCAGGTCCGCCGGGGCGGAGACGTACGCCGACACCGCGCGTTGGAAGGCGCTGCGCATCGTGGTGGGCATCAGGTCGGAGGCGTCGAAGCGGATCGCGGGCGCGGTGGCCAACGCGGTGCCCAGGCGCCTGGTCACCTCGTCGCGGTAGGCGTCGGGGGAGACGTTGCGGTCCGGGGACAGGGCGTTGCCCGACTGGACCCACCGTTCCTGAGCCGGCGTGCCGGTGAGGTAGGTCAGCAATTGCCGGGCTGCCGGGGTCTCGTGGAACATCGCCGCGACGTCGCCCGCCACCTCGCGCGGACTGGGGGTGCCGAAGCCCGGGAAGGCGAACGTGTCGTAGTCGCGCGGGGCGCCGGGCGCGGTACGGGCGTCGTAGTTGCCGGCCATGAACGAGCCCTGGTGGTCGAACACGCAACCGCCGCGCGGGTCCAGCACCTCGGCCGACTTGTCGAACCCGGTCAGCAGCGTGCCGATCGATCCGCCGGGAACGGTGTCCGGCGTACCGGGCAACGCGCCCCACGCCTGCCACGCGGCGCGGATCTCCGGCGCTCGCCAGGAGAGTTCGCCTCGCGCCCAGGCGTCGTAGATGTCCGATCCGGAGCGGGCCAGCACGAGATCCTCGATCCAGTCGGTACCCGGCCAGCCCGATGTGGTGCTGGAGGCCAGCCCCATGCACCACGGGGTGATCCCGGCGGCGCGCAACTTCGCGGTGGTGGACTGGAGTTGCGCCCACGTGGTGGGTATCGGCTCGCTCACCCGGGCAAGCTTGGCCGGGTTGTACCAGATCGTGCTCTTGAGCGCGGCCTTGAGAACCACCGCCAACTGCCGCCCGTTGACCCGGCCCGGCGCCAACCACTCCGGCGCGTATCCCGGCCGGATCCAGTCCAGGGGCGCGAGTTTGTTCGTCTTGGCGTAGTGCAACAGGTCGCCGGGCGAGCTGAGTACGGCGATCTCCGGCGGGTCGCCCTCGTCCACTCGGCCGGCCAGTACCGCCGCGACGTCACGGGTGCCCTGGAAGCGCACGTCGATCCCGGTGTCCTTCTCGAACGGCGCGACCACGTCCTCGAACGCCCGTTTCTCGGCGTCCTCCCAGGTGCCCAGGACGTGCACCACCCGAGTCGACTCGCCGGTCGAGCACGCGACCGGGACACAGCCCGCAACGACCAGGAGCAGGGCACCGAACGCCGACCTCGACCTGCCGATTCCGGTCACCGGAGCCTCCCGTATTCGACGCGGCGGATCAGCAACCCCGCGACGCTCAGCGCGAGCACGACCACGCATGTCACCGGGCCACCGAGGGTGAGCCCGCCGTCGTCGGCGGCCTCCGTCAAGGCCGCGTCGGCCGCCCCGCGGCCCTCGATCAGGGCGTCGGTCAACGCCGCCTGGGCGTCGTCGGCCGCGCCGGACATCCGGTCCGCGGCCCGACCGGTCAACAACGCGGTTCCCGGTCCGCCGTCCCGGGTGCCACCCGGCGGCGCCTGGGCCTTGGTGCGCTCGGCGGCGGCCCGCAGCGCGGTCAGCGCGGTGAGCGCCCGAGCACCCGCCTCGCGCAGCGGCCGTGAGCGGTCCTCGGCCATCGCGGTGGCGATCAGGCCGCCGAACCGGGGGTCGCCCCCGGTGCGCACGGCCTCGATCTCGACGGCCGACGGAAGCGGGTCGACCAGATCCCGCAGCGTCAGGCCCGCCTTGACGTCGCTGCTGCGCGGTATGCCACCGGAGGCGATGTCCAGGGCCGCGGTGCCGACCACCTCGTGCACGGCGGTCCGCGCCTGCCACAGCGCGGACTGCTCGGCGACCCGCCGCCCGGCACCCTCGGCGAGCCGGTCGTGCGTGGTCTGCGCGTGCAGCACGGTCCAGGCGATCAGGCCGGCCAGTCCGGCGGCGCCGAGCAACAGCAGTGGGTTGATGCGGCGGCGGAAGCGGCGGCGCAGATAGCCGTGCGCGATCAGTACGAGCAGCAGGGCCACGAACGCGGTGGCGCCGAACGGGACCGCCACGTAGGTGCCCACCCACCAGGTCGAGCGCGCCTCGCGGATGTCCGCCAGGTCCGCGCGGCGCTGCTCGTACAGGCTGGTCACGATCGAGCGCCGCAGGTCGGAGGCGTAGAACACGTTGGCCAGGGACAGCGGCCCGTCGCCACCGGTCTGGGCCAGGCCGACCATGATCGTGTACTCGACCATGAGCGCGTTGACACCGGTGAGGCGGGCCCGGGCGCCGGAATCCTCGCGGTGCAGGTCGGCGGCCAGGGTCAGGAACTGGTTCGCCCGCTTGACCGCGTCCTGATAGTCCTGCCCCGGCCCGGTCAGCGAGAACGCCCCCGACACCAGGCTCGTCGCGGTGGCCCGATCGGCCTCGGTCAGTGCGGCCGCGGCCTGGTCCAGGGCGAGCGCGCCCGGGATCCGACGCTCCCGCAACTCGGCCGTCGTCGCCTCGGATCGGTCGGCTATCAACACGGACAGGGTCAGTACGGGGGCTAATGCGAGGACCACCAAAAGCGCCAGGCCCACCAATCGCCCCGGCGTGGACGAGGGTAACCGCGGTCGCGGTCCCCTCGACGGACGACGACTCGTTACTGCCGCGGTATTGGACATGGAACGGGCGCCCCCTCGTTCCGCTCGGCGATCCGGTCAGGCTAGACGTGTGATCGGCCGGTTACCACATGGTGTTCACTCTTGTGGCGATAGGCGAACACATGCTAGGTACGAGGCGTTTCGCCCGACTCGGGCCTCGGATCTCGCCCCGCGGTCGTGTCCTTGCCGTCCTCCCCGTCCGCCCTACAAGAACGTGTCCCGTCCCCCGTTCACGATCAGGGTCTGTCCGGTCACATAGCGGGATCCCGCCCCACACAAGAACACCGCGGGTGCGCCGATATCCGTTTCCGGGTCGCCGACTCGGCGCATCGGCACCTTGTCCGCGATCCGGGATTCCATGGTCGGGTCCGCCTCGAACGCGGATGCCAGTGCCGGCGTCACGGCCAGCGGGGCGAGCCCGTTGACCCGCACGCCGCTCGGGCCCCACTCGCGGGCGAGCGCCTTGACGAAGCCGCGTTGTGCGCCCTTGACGCCCGCGTAGAAGGACAGGTTGGCGCTGCCGCGCATGCCCGCCGGCGAGGTCAGCAGCAACAACGCTCCCCGGGTCTCGCGCAGATGCGGGTAGGCCGCGTGCGCCACCGTGAACGAGCCGGTGAGCGAGACGTCCGCGTGCTCGCGCCACAATTGCGGCCGCGCTCGCTCGAAGTCCACCGGTTCGCTGGAGCGACGCGAAGTCGCGTTGTGCACCACCGCGTCCAGCCGGCCGAACCGGGTCACGGTCGCCTCGATCGCGGCGCGTACCGACTCCGCCGAGGTGACATCGCACTCGCTCGCCCACCCGCTGCCGCCGCGCGCGGTGATCTCCGCGACCACCTCGGCACCGGCCGCGAGTCGGCGCGCGGTCACCACGACGGTGAAACCGGCCGTCGACAGGGCGAGCGCGATCCCTCGACCGAGCCCGGCCGCCGCCCCCGTCACCAACGCCACCCGCGCGACCCCGGCATCCCCGGCCACGTCCTTGCTCCCGCCACCGGTGTCCCCGGTCACGCCCTCACCCGACTCCCCGCTCACGGCGCCATCAGCGCTCCCCCGTCCACGACCAAAGTCGTCCCCGTCAGCCGCCCCGCCGCAGGCGCCACCAGCAGCGACATCGCGTCCGCGACATCCGCCGCCGTGCCGGCCCCCGGCAACACCGCCTCGCCTCGGTCCACGTCCGTGCCGCGCAAGTGTTCCGCGCCGTAGGCGAACACGTCCGGGGTGACGATGTTCACGGTGATCCCGTCGGCCGCCCAGCGTCGGGCCGCCGACTTGGCCAGCGCGCGCAGCGTCTCGGCGGCGGTGGCCAGCGGGACCAACTCGGCGGCGCCTTCGAGCGCGACGGCGGGCACGACCAGTACGAATCGGCCCCGGCGCGGGGCCAGCACCTCGTGGGCGACCTGGAGCACGGTCAGGCCGTGCCGGATCGGGTCCTCCGCGAGCCGCTGCCACTCGGCGCCGGTCAGGCCGGCCAGCGGGCGCGGTACGAACGCCTCGACGGACACCAGCGTGTACACGAGCACATCCACCCCGTCGTGACCCGCGTCGCGCAACGTCGAGCCCAGGGCGGCCCGGAAGTCGTCCGGATCACCGAGCACATCGAGCGAAGCACCCAGAGTCACCACGCCACCACCATCGCCATCGCCCTCGGCGATCCGCCCCGCAACCGACCCCGGCTCGACCGGATCGCACCAAACCAGCTCGTAACCATCCCGAACGAGCCGCCGCGCGACCGCCTCCCCGACGTCGTCGGCACCCACGACGAGGGCAACACGTCTGCTCACGAGACCTCCGAGTGCTCCGAATGCGGTGAAACCGGGAAAGCGGGAAGTGGGAAAGCGGTGAAAACGGTGATCGACAGCGCGATGGAACCACCGATTCCGTCAATTGACCATGCGTCAGCTCCAACCCGCGTGTCGGCCGTTTTGTTTTGCCCGGTGCTGTGTTGTGCTTCCAGGCACACCCGGTGATCAAGTGAGGGAGCGGTCGTGGCGACCTACGTCTACCGATGTGCCGACTGCGGCGACTTCGAGCTGGTCCGCCCGCTCGGCGAGGCCCGCACGGACGAGTGTTGTCCCGACTGCGCGGCGCCCGGCCGACGCGTGTGGACCGCACCTCGACTCCGCGACAACGGCGTCGGCATGCGTACCGCCGCCGCCGAGGAGCGCTCGGCGCACGCCCCCGCCGTGACCTCGGGCCCGCCGCCCGGATCGGGTGTACGCGGGCCGGGCGACCCCCGGCACGCGCGTCTGCCCCGGCCCTGACGCATCGTCAACGGCCGCCGTACCTCCGATTCTTCGAGGAGTCACATGCCCGAGGTCGTGTTCGGTGTCGACCAGTCCCGCCCGTTCCGGGAGCAGAAGGCGCTCGGCCACAACCGTTGGCACCCGGACGTACCACCGGTGACGGTGGTCAAGCCCGGGGCCGAGTTCCGGATCGAATGCCGCGAGTGGTTCGACGGCACGATCGGCAACAACGACAGCGCCGACGACGTACGCGACGCGGACCTGACGATGGTGCATCAGCTCAGCGGGCCGATCGGGGTGGAGGGGGCCCGGCCGGGCGATCTGCTGATCGTGGACATCCTCGACGTCGGCGCCTGTCCGCAGGACGACACCTTCTCGGTGACCGGCCCGGTGGCCGGCCAAGGCTGGGGCTACACCGGCCTGTTCGCGAAGGAGAACGGCGGCGGCTTCCTCACCGACCACTTCCCGGGCGCGTACAAGGCGGTGTGGGACTTCCACGGACAGCGGGCCACCTCCCGACACATCCCCGGCGTCGAGCTGACCGGCATGATCCACCCCGGCCTGATGGGCACCGCGCCCTCCGCGCGCCTGCTCGCCGAGTGGAACGCCCGCGAGGGCGCGTTGCGCGCGACCGACCCGAACCGGGTGCCGCCGCTGGCCTTGCCGCCCGAGCCGATCGCGGCCCTGCTGGGCTCGATGGACGCCGCCCGGGCCGCAGCCGCCGCCCGCGAGGCCGCGCGGACCGCGCCGCCGCGCGAGAACGGCGGCAACCAGGACATCAAGAACCTGACCGCCGGTTCGCGGATCTTCTACCCGGTGTTCGTCGACGGCGCCAAACTCTCGGTGGGAGACCTGCACTTCTGCCAGGGCGACGGCGAGATCACCTTCTGCGGCGCGATCGAGATGGGCGGGTTCATCGACCTGCGGGTGGACGTCCTCAAGGGCGGAATGGAGACGTACGGCGTCACCACGAACCCGATCTTCATGCCGGGACGGTCCGCGCCCCAGTACTCGGAATACCTGACCTTCACCGGATTCTCGGTCACCGAGGACGGCGAACAGCGCTACCTGGACTCGACCCTGGCCTACCGGCGGGCGTGCCTGAACGCGATCACCTACCTGACCAGGTTCGGCTACACGCCCGAGCAGGCGTACCTGATCCTGGGGGCGGCGCCGATCGAGGGGCGGTTCTCCGGCGTGGTGGACATCCCCAACGCGTGCGCGACGCTGTACGTACCGACCGAGATCTTCGACTTCGACATCCGCCCGTCGGCCTCGGGACCGGCCTTCGCCGACCGCGGGCAGTGTGCGACGACGAGCGGCTGAGCCGACCCGGCGGTGCGCCCACGCGCCAGGCGTGCGTGGGTGCACCTCGGCCGAGTGGTTGTCGGCCTGACCCCGTAGCTTCCTGGTGAGGACGCCACGGAGGGTGCACGAGTGTCGAAGACCGCCATGATCGCGCTGCTGGCCGAGATGAACGATGCCGACGGAACGATCTTCGCACGGATCCGGGAGGAGATGCCGGCGGCACTGCGCGACACCGAGGTGATGCCGCCCGCCGTGGTGCGCACCGCACTGCACCTGGCCGACGACGCCGCGCTGTTCGCGATCGCGGGCAACCTGGGGGTGCCGCGCGGTGCGCTCGCCGAGTTGTACGGCGGCCCCGCCCTCCCGACGTTGCGGACACTGCGCGCACTCGGCCCGAGAAACCCGCGCGCGTACACCGAAGCAACGCGTGGCATCGGCGAGTTGCTCGACCGACACCTCGGTGGTTCGGCCGCCGCCTGGGGCCGGTTGTTCGCGTTGTTGCCGACCTTCGAGGGGCCGCTCGGCGCGGCGATCGAGGCGGCGGGCGCCGATGCGGAGACCCCCGGCCTGCGCGTTCGCGCCGACCTGCGTTCGGACGTACGCCACTTGCTCCTGCTCGCGGCGCCGGCGTCACTGGCCGAGTTGCTCCCCGCGCTGCCCGCGCACACCGTGCGCGACCTGCTCCGGTTCGGTGCCCGGGTGCCGCCGGCGGTGCTCGCGGACGTGATCGCCCGGGCCACCCCCGCGCAGCGCCTGGTACTGGCCCGCGCCCGACGGAGCCGGCCCGAGGTGGCCGGTGCTCTGCTCGCCCTGGGGGATCCCGCGACGAACGCGGCGATCTACCTCAACCCCCGTAGCGGGCAAGCGATCCGAGCCCGGATCATGGCCTCCACCACGCCGCTGCACCCGAGTCTGGTGGAACGGGTGTGCAACGACTGGGCGATCACGATCCGCCGACCCGCCCTGTGGTCGGGCGACCCGGTCCTGGTGCGGGCCGCGCTGCTCAAGCGCGACGCGATGACGATCACCCTGCCCGAGTGCCTGGCGATCTGGCAGGCCAAGGGCATCGAGGGGTTGCGCCCGCACACCCGGCACCTGATGCGGCCCACGAACGGCGCCGAACCGCAGCCTTACCGGGCGCCGCGCTATCGCTCGCTGTTGCTGATCGCCCTGATGCGCCTGTACGAGCGCGCCGGCGCCGCGGCCGCCCTCGACCTGGTGAACGAACTGTCCCTGGACCCACGATTGGCCGAGTTGTGCCGCGAACTGGTGTCCTCGCCCACCGGGATCGCCGCGCTGCGGGAGCGGGTGGCCCGCTCGACGGGCAGCCGGGTGCTGATCCGCCGCCTGCGCGGTTACGTGCCCGGCTTCGCCTGGCCGATGCTGGAGACGAGCATCGTGGACTGGGCGCAGGTCGCCCCGGCGCACCGGCGCACGCCGTTCACCGACCGGGCGTTGGCGATGCTGATCGAACAGGACGGCTGTCCGGCCGAGTTGCAGCGCGAAGCGGGATCCGTCCCGCCCACGCCGGGAGTGACTCGGCGCGGGCGGTGGCCCGTTCCCGTGGTGTGGTCGGACCCGACCCGCAGACGTAATCTCGCCCTGCACGCCACCGAGGCGGGTCTCGCGGCCGACTTCGCGTCCGGCCGGACACCGATCGGCGAGTTGCCGACCGGAACGCGCGCGGCCGCAGCCGCCGAACTGCTCGCCCTCCGCGACACGATCGCCCCCGACGCCCGTGCCGCCCACCGACTCCACGACGATTTCGCCGAGTCGATCGACCGGCACGTCCCCCCGGCGGACCGTGTCGCGTTCGCCGTGGTCGCGCTGCGCCTGCTCCCCGAGTTCGAGGGCAGCCTGGCCGAACTCGTCGAAACCGCCGCTGCCGCCGCGCGCGGCTGACCCCTTTTTTCCACCGTCGGCCCCGAGCGGGCCCGCCTCCCGAGAGGGCTTCCCGACATGCACTACGGCTCCGCGTTCGCGCTGCTCGCCGCGCTGGACAACGCCAACGGCGAGGTGTTCGCCCGGGTACGCGGCTCCTACGCGCCGCACCTGGGTGAGGCAGCCGGCCTTCCGGCCCCGCTGATCACCTCGGCGATCCGATACGGCACCGGCGCCGACCTGATCAAGATCGCGGCGCGGACCCGAAACCTCCGGGTGCTCGACGAACTTCTCGCCGAGGCCGGCCCCGCCGTCGCCGTCCTGCGTTTCCTGCGGCATTGCGGCGCGAGCAACGGCATCTCCTACCTGCTCCCGATGACCGAGGTGAGCGCGCTGCTGGGTGCGCGGCTCGGTGCCGATCCGCGAGCCTGGTCGCGACTGCTGACCCTGCTGCCCGACTGCCAGGGCACCGTGGCCGAACTCGTCGAGGCGGCCGCCGCCGGCGAGGGCGGTACCGAGGCGATCCCGACGCCGCCGCGCACGGTGGCCGGCGAGTGGCGGCAACTGCTGCTGTCGACCCACCCGGATCACCTCGCGGCCCTCGTCCCGCACCTGCGCCCGCCCACCGTGCTCGACCTGGTGCACTTCGGCGCCCTGCTGCCCGCGTCGGTCGTCACCGAGGCGGTGCGCCGCGCGACGCCGCGGCAACGCCGGGCCCTGGCCGCCGCGCATCACCTGCGCCCGGAGGGATACGACGCGCTGATCGACCTGGGCGATCCGGAGCTGAACGCGGTCGTCTACGCCAATTCCTGGGCCGGCGACCGGGAGCGGAACCGGATCATGGCCGCCGCGGCCGAGGTCCCGCTCGACCCGGCCACGATCGAGCGGGTGCTCGGCGCGAACAACGCCCGCTACCGGCGCCCCGCGGTGTGGTCCGGCGATCCCGCCCTGGTGCGTGCGGCGCTGCTGCGGGTGCGCCACATGGGCGTGTCCGCCGCCGAGTGCGTCGAACTGTGGAAACGCGGTGGGATCGAGGCGCTGCGCCCGCAGTTCCGCAACAACTACCAGCACAAGCAATACGAGCCCTTCGTGGTGCCGCTGCACCGGGCGATCCTGCTCGGTGCGCTGCTCGCGCTGTGGGAGCGGCACGGGGTGGCACAGGCGGAGCTCCTGGTCGACGAGCTGCCGCTGCGCGAGGCGTCCGCGGCCAAGCTGCGCACGATGTTCGCGGCGGGGGACGCGGGTCGTGTGCGACTGCGGGCCGAGTACGAGCGCGAACTCGCCCGGCGGGCCTCGCGGTCCGCGCATCCGAGCGTGCCGCAGGGCTTCCGGATCGCCGCGCCGTGGCAGCCGCAGGCGGGCTGGGCCACGCTCGTGGCCGCACACGCCAAGGAGCCGTTGCCCGGGGTGACCGCCCGCTTTTTGACCGAGTTCCCGGGCTGCCCGACCGCGATCGCCGAGGCGACCGAGGACGACGACACGTTGCGCGGGCGGTGGCCGGCGCGCGAGAGGTGGTACGGGACGCATGCGCGCGACCAGGTCCACACGAACGAGGTGCGTCGATTGCGTGCCGAAATGGCGAGGATTCCGGGGCTGGTCGAGCGGGTGTTCGCCGACGGCACGCCCGCCGAACGGGCGCTGGAGCTCTACGACCGGATCCAGCGGTACGCCCCCGACCCGGAGCCGGCGGCGGAGCAGCGCGCGCGGATGACCCGATACATCGACGAACACCTGGGCGAAGGGCTGGAGGCGCGGGTGATCGCCGCGCGGATGGCTCCCGCGTTCGCCGGAACGTTGTCCGAGCTGTTCGCGACCGCAGCCGCCGCGGCCGGCTGAGCGGGCCCACAAGGTGACGCCCTCGGCGTGGGCGGCGACGGGTGGAGACCGGGACGGCATCGGCGTGGACGTGGGAAAAGTGTCGGTGCGGAGGTCGGAAAAGCGTTGGTGTGGAGGTCTGATTCGGGGTACCGATGCACACGTGACGGATGAGCGCGTACTGACGTGGCAGGTGACCGAGAGCGGCGGTCAGGAGACCTCCTGGGTCGAGTTGGGGAAGTCGCGGCTCTCCGCGCGCGGCGAGGCGCTGGGCACCACGCCTCGGTCCTATCGACTCACCTACGAGCTGGAGACGACGCAGGACTACGTGACCACCCGATTGCGGGTGGTCGCGCAGGGCGCGGGCGAGACCAGGCGGCTGGATCTGCGCCGCTCGGCCGACGGCTGGACCGCGGACGGCGTGCCGCGACCGGACCTCGCCGACGCGCTCGACTGCGACCTGGGTCTGTGTCCGCTCACCAACACGATGCCGATCCTGCGGCACGGCCTGCACGAGGAGGCCGGCCGGCATCGTTTTCTGATGGCCTTCGTGGCCGTGCCGGAGTTGGTGGTGGAGCCGTCCTGGCAGACGTACACGCATCTCGGGGTGGAGCCCGACGGGGCGCGGGTGCGCTACGAATCCGGCGACTTCCGCAGCGATCTGCTCGTGGATCACGAGGGATTGGTGTTGGACTATCCGCAATTGGCCACCCGAATCTGAGTCGGCCGACGACCACTGCCGGTGATCATGGCCGTAACAGTCCTGTTGCTCTTGCCGTCCGGCTGTGAAGGCTTTGGCCGGATTCCATAAAATTCGGTCCCATGAGCTCCTCCTCGGACGCAGCGTCCCCGCTGCCCGCCCGCACTCCAGGTCTGCCCACCAGGGTGCCGCAACCCCGTCAGGGCGGTCGGCACCGTCGGCCCGATTCCCATGAACTCCCGGAGGCCGCCAAACCGTTGATTCTTGCCGTGCCCGGTCCCGCGACCGCCGACCTGCTCGCCGTGGTGGGCGAGGTCGCGCTGTTGGCCGGCGCGGATCTACCCGGCCTGGACATCAGGCCGGTGGTGATAGAGGAGGGCGAGACCGACCTCGTCGCCGTTCTGCGCGGCGCACCGTCGGCGGTCGTCGTCCCGCTCCTGCTCGGTCCGAACGCCGAGGCCGCGGCCCGGATCGAGGCGGTGCTCGCCGGCACGGAGGGCGAGTTCCTGCGCTGCGGCGTGCTCGGCCCGCATCCGCTGCTGGCCGAGGTGCTGCACGAGCGGCTCTCCGAGGCCGGCCTGGCCCGTGCCGACCGAGCCCGCCTGTTCAGCGTCGCGACCGCCGCCGAGGGGATCGTGCTGGTCACCGACGGTGGCCCGGAGGCCGTTGCCGCGGCCGAGGTGACCGGGGTGCTGCTCGCCGCCCGCCTCGCGCTGCCGGTGATGACCGCCGACCTGGGTGACCCCAAGACGGTGCTCGCGGCGGCCGAGCGGCTGCGCGAGATGGGTGCGGCCTCGATCGCGCTGGCGCCGCACGTGCTCGGCCCGGATGTCGAGACCGGCCGGATCGCGGACATCGCGGCACAGTCCGGCTGCACGGCGGCCGAGCCGATCGGCGCGCACACCTCGGTGGCGAAGCTGATCCTGCACAAGTACCTGGAGGCGTGCGGCTAGCCGCACACCTCGCCGGGTGTGCGGCCGACCGCACACCTCGCCAGGCGGCGCATGGCTCCCCCCGTGCCATGCGCCGCCGAATCGTGCCCTCGACCGCCCACCGGCCCGGGCGGCGGCGCCCGGCCTCGGGTGTCGAGCCGGTCGAATCCGGGGTTCCGCGAGCCCGGATGGGCTGAGAGGGTTCCGCCAAACGGCGGCTCTTCGGCTGCGCCGCCGGGACGGGGGGAACACGGGGCCATGGACACGTCACGCAAGAAATATCGTTTCGCCATCGCGCTGGTGGCGGTCGGCCTGCTGGCCGGACTGATCACCCTGATCTGGGAGGCGGACCGCACCCGGGACACCCCGCACAAGGATTCGGCGGCCTCGGTGCCCACCCCCTCCGCGCCCGGCCCCGGAGCGCCCGGCGGCGCGAGTCGGCCGACCAGCCTCACCCTGACCACCACGGGGGACGTGCTCGCCTATCCGACGATCATCGCCCAGTCCGAGCTCGACGCGGGGGGCGGGCCGAGCGGCGCGGGCGGATCGAGCGGCGCGGGCGGCTCCGGCAACGACTTCCACAAGATCTTCGCGGACGTGGTGCCGCTGGTGCAGAAGTCCGATCTGGCGCTCTGCCACATGGAGACGCCCTACGCCCCGCCCGAGGGCCCGTTCACCGGCTACCCGATGTTCGCCGCGCCCCCGCAGATCGCCCGCACGCTCGCGGACACCGGATACGACGGTTGCTCGACGGCGTCCAACCATACGCTCGACGGCGGCTTCACCGGGCTGCGGCGCACGCTGGACACGCTGGACGCGGCGGGCGTACGGCACGCGGGCAGCGCGCGGACCGAGCAGGAGGCCGCGCCGACGATCCTGGACGTCAAGGGCGTCAAGGTCGCACACCTGTCCTGGACCTACGACACCAACGGCATCCCGCTGCCCGAGGACAAGCCGTGGTCGGTCAACGTGATCGACAAGGACCGGATGATCGCCCAGGCCCGGGCCGCGCGCGCCGCCGGCGCCGAACTGGTCCTGCTCAGCGTGCACTGGGGCACCGAGTGGCAGCGCGAGCCCGACGCCCAACAGCGCGCGCTGGCCAAGGAGTTGACTGCCTCGGCGAACAACGGTGTCAAGGACGTCGACCTGATCATCGGTACGCACAACCACGTGCCGCAGGCGTACGAAAAGGTCAACGGCACCTGGGTGATCTACGGCATGGGCGACGAGTTGGCCAACTTCCCGGACAAACCGCGCGGGAACTACAGCTCGGCCGGGCTGTTCACCTTCTCCCGGGACGCCGCCGGGACGTGGAGCGTGACCGAGGCGCAGTTCCGCCCGCTGTACTCGCATCCGGGCCCGCCGTTTCGGATCCTGGACGTGAACAAGGCGCTGGCCGACCCGACCACCCCCGCCGAGACCCGGGCGCTGTTGCAGACCGCGCGCTCGACCGTGGTGGACGCGGTCTTCTCCGAGGGCGCGGCGGGGGCAGGACTCACCGAATCGAAATAGTCGAAGCAGTCGGAGCAACCGAAGCAGTCGAAGAGGGAGAAGGCGGAGGAAGAGGAGCGGTACCGAGACCCGCCGTCACGACGTCGGGAGGGCGTCCCAGAAAGCCAGTTCGTAGCTCTGCATCAGTCGGGCCGCGGTCTTGGCGCCCTCCTGGTCGTCGCCCTCGTCCAGGCCGGTCTGCAACAGGGTCAGCGCCGCGTCCTCGAAGCCCGGCGGCAACGACGCGAAGAAGGTGAAGAACGCGACCTGGTCCTCGGTCAACCCGTGGTGGTTCCGCAGCGCCTGCGCGAACCGCTCGCAATACCCGCCCCAGAAACCGAAGTTGGCCAACAGGGCGAGCGCGACCTCGGCGCGCGAGCCGTACTGGGCCAACCAGGCCAGGTGATGCGGGTAGCCCTGCGCCGCGGCGTTCGGGGCGTACCCGAGCAGGTCGGCGGCGCCCATGCCGATCGCCTCCGCGTACGGCATCAACAATTGGAAAGCCTGACTCTCGCCGCCCGCCAGCGCCAGGAACAGCGGTGTCGCCTCCGGGAATCGGGACGCGAGCAGGGCGAACGAACGCCGGTCGCTCAGGATGATCCGGTATTCCTCGCCGGCGATCCGACGCAGCGCGTCGACCTCCACCGGACCGGCCTCGGCCCGGTCCACGAACCGATTCGTCGAGCCTGCGGTCAGGTCCTGTACCACCTGGGTGTAGAGCATTCGCGCGTCCATGCCGCCACCGTTCGTTCGCCTGGTCGATATCGCTTGTCGATGCCGTCACCGGGGCCATGCCGCCGCCCCGGTGCGGGAGTCCTATCTCTCCCCGGGAACCGGGCGATCCACGCCTTCGGGGGTGATCCTCGGGATCCGGGAATGCCTGCCGGATCGGATGTGCGTGGTTAAGCTCTGGCGGCACGGGCGACGGAGGAGCGGGCGTGACCGAGGACGACAGGGCGTTGCCCCCGCAACTTCGGGACGTCCTGCGCGAGTCCGGCCGACGGCTGGGCTACGACCGGGGCGACGCGCTGTTCATGGAGGGCGACCACCCGCGCCATGTGGTGTTGATCGAGCACGGGCAGGTCAAGATCGAGCGGGCCACCTCGGACGGCTCGGCGGTCACCATCGCGGTGCGTGGGCCCGGCGAGTTGGTCGGCGAACTGGCCTGTATCGACGGGCGCGGCCGGTCCGCGACCGTGGTCGCGCTGGGGCCGGTGGTGGCCGTGCTGGTGCCGCTGTCCCGTTTTCGCGAGTTGCTCAACACGAACGCGCCGCTGGTGTACGCGGTGTTGATCCGCACCGTGTCCCGGATCCGCGAGTCGGACCGGTGGCGGGTCGAGTACGGCGCGCTGGCCACCGGGCGTCGGGTGGCCCGGGCGCTGGCCGACCGCACGCTGGGCAGCGCCGAGGGGCCGTGCGTGATCCGAACCACCCAGCAGGAACTCGGCGACGCGATCGGCATTTCGCGGGAATCCGTGGTCCGCGCGCTGCGGGTGCTGCACGAATCGGGGTTGGTGCAGACCCGGCGCGGCAGCATCGTCGTGCCCGATCCGCCGGCTTTGCGCGAATGGGCCGACGGATAACGCGTTGTGTGTCATCTGACGCGTACAACCGGCCGCCGCCGGAGTACTCCTTGAGGGGCAGGGAGCGAGGGCGCACAAGCGCACGGCGCGGTGGGGGGAATCCGTGGGAGCCAAGTCGCGGTACATGTCGATCCTGGTGCTCGACGTCGAGCGATTCGGCCGACGTTCGGACGTGACCCAGGAGTGGGTGCGCGGGCGGCTGTACGAACTGCTGCACTCCGCGCTCGAATCGGCGGGCATCGCCTGGAACGCGTGCGTGGTCGAGGACCGCGGCGACGGGGCGATCCTGCTGATCCCGGCGAACGTGCCCAAGGAGGACCTGACCGATCTGTTCATCGACCGGCTGCACGCCGGGCTGCGCAACCACGATCGGCACGCGAGCGACGAGGCGCGGATCCGGCTGCGGGTGTCCCTGCACGCCGGCGACGTCGTACAGGACACCCGGGGCTGGTCGGGCAGCGCGATCAACACCGCGTGTCGGCTGGTCAACGCCGACCCGCTGCGTGAGGTGCTGGCCGCGGCCGAACGCGCCTGCCTCGCGCTGATCGTCTCCCGGTCCTGGCACGAGGCGGTGGTCGTCCCGGAGCGCGGCGGCCTGGAGAGCTCGGCGTACGGGGAGGTGCACGTGCAGGCCAAGGAGGTCGACGAGACCGCGTGGGTGTACGTGCCCGGCTATCAACGTCCACCCGCCACGGGCACCGACCATGTGGCGACTCCACCTCGGGTGCGGAAGAGGGCTGTCCAGCGCGGGGGGCTGGACAGGGGCTTCAGCTTCGACGGTGAGGTTCGCCAACCTCGGTGACGTGGTGGGTGGGAGGACACACTCGGTGCGCCGGGTCGAACGGGCCGACCGATGGGGGCGGTCTCGACCGGCGCACGGCGGCCGGCGCCGGCGGGCCTGGGAGGGAGAGGTCCGGCGGCGCTCGGCACACCGACGGACGGTCGTGTCCCCACGCGCGGGGACACGACCGTCCGTTGGTTGCGGTCTCGGCTCGGTCCGGTCCGGTCTCGTCCCGGACCTCGACCGGTCTGGCGTGCCGTCGATCAGGAAGTCGGCGGCATCAGCACGGTGTCGACGATGTACACGGTCGCGTTGCCGGTCTGCACGTTGCCGCAGACCACCTTCGAGGCGTCGTTGACGGTGTACGTCCCGCCCGCGCCCTTGGTGGTGAGCTGCTGCTTCTCCAGCGTCTCGAACGAGCCGCCGTCGAGCCCGGTGGGCGTGAGCCGCTGCCCCACCACGTGGTAGGTCAACACCTTGGTGAGCGCGGCCTTGTCGGCCAGCAGCTTGTCCAGGGTCTCCTTCGGGATCTTGGCGAACGCGTCGTTGCTCGGCGCGAACACGGTGATGTTCTGCGCGGTGTTCAGCGTGTCCACCAGACCGGCGGCCTGGACGGCGGTCACCAGCGTGGACAACACCGGATTGTGCGAGGCGGCCGTGGCGACCGGGTCCTGGGCCATGCCGGCGAAGCTGCCCGCACCGGTGGCGGGCACGGCCGAACACGCGCTGCCGAACGGTGCGGAGGCGGTGCTCGTGCTGCCCCCCGCGGGGCCGGGCGTACCGGCGCCGGCGGCCGGCGCGGCCGGCGCGGAGGCCGCGCTCTTCTTGGCCGAGTCGTCCTTGTCGTCGCTGCCACAGGCGGCCAGCGGGATCGCGAGCGCGGCCAGGGCGGCGGCGGTGGCGATGGCGCGGGGGAGACGGATGTCGGTGATCATCAGGGGCTTCCTTCTGTCTTTCGGATGGGATCGTGCGGGGTTGGTCGATGTGGCCGGCCCGAGGGGGGAATCGAGGGTCGATCAGGTGACGGTGACCACCACCGAATGCCGGCCGGTGGCGCCGTCGGGCACCGTGCCGACCCGTTTGTCGGTCTGCACGGCGCCGCCCGCGTCCGTGGCGCGGACCTCGATCCGGTGCGAGCCGGGTGTGCTCGGCGTCCACTCCCACACCCACTGGCGCCAGGTGTCCGTACTGGGCACCTCGGCCAGTCGGGCCGGTTGCCACGGGCCGCCGTCCACGGCGACCTCGACGGCCGACACGCCCCGGTGTTGGGCCCAGGCGATGCCCGCGATCGGCACCGGCGTACCGATCCGAAGGCGCGCGAACGGCTTGGGGGTGTCGATCCGGGACTGGGTCTTGATCGGCGCCTGTTGCGACCACGTGCGCTTGACCCAGTAGGCGTCGTAGTCGGCGAACGTGGTCAGTTCGAGATCCTTGAGCCACTTGCACGCCGACACGTAGCCGTACAGTCCCGGCACCACCATCCGGACGGGATAGCCGTGTTCGAACGGCAGCGGCTCGCCGTTCATGCCGATCGCGAGCAGCGCGTCCCGCCCGTCCATGACCACCTCGACCGGGGTGCCGATGGTCATCCCGTCGGTGGATCGGGAGACGAGCTGGTCGGCGGGACCACCCCGGGACGGCGGCCGCACACCCGCCTCGCGCAGCAGATCGGCCAGGCGCACGCCCAGCCACCGCGCGGTGCCGGTATACGGGCCGCCGACCTCGTTCGACACACAGGTCAGGGTGAGATCGCGCTCGATCAGGGGGCGGCGCAGCAGGTCGTGGTAGGAGAAGGTCAACGGCGTGCGCACGCCCTTGCCGTGGATCCGCAACGACCAGTTCTCGACGTCGACGCGCGGCACCACGAGGGCGGTGTCCACCCGGTAGAAGTCGCTGTTCGACGTGGTGAACGAGGACAGTCCGGCCATCCGCAGATCGACGCCGGCCGGCAGCGGCGGGGCCGGTTCGGCCGGGGCGGGCAGCCTGATCCGGTTGCGGAAGGCGGCGATCGAGGCGCGCCTGCCGTTGCCGATGAGGCGGCCCGCGGTGCCGGCCACCACCGAGCCCGCGGCCACCGTGCCGGCGGCGATCAGGAAGGCCCGACGATCGAATGCACGATCCCGCGCGCGCACCGCGACCACCGGCCTGGTCAGCCACCACAGCGCGGCGGCCCCGGCGACGCCGCCCAGCAGGGACGGCAGGACATCCACGAATCCGGCGCCGGCCCGGTGCCGGGCCGCGAACGCGCCGAGCAGGCCGAACGCGAACACCCCGGCCATCGCGGTGCGCCGCAAACGCAGCGCCAGGCCGCCCAGGCCGAGGGCGATCAGCGCGAGGAGGACCAGGATTCCGGCCTGCAGCATCAACTTGTCGTCGGTGCCGAACTCCCGGACGGCCCAGTCCTTCACCGCCGGGGGAGTGCGGTCGATGACGGCTCCCCCCACGGCGGTGAGAGGCCCCGCCTCGGGCCGGACGAACGCGGCGCCGAGTTCGGCGACGGCCAGTGCCGCGCCGGCGGACAGCAGTCCGCTCAGCGCGCCCGTTCCGGCCCGCATCCATCGGCGGGTGCTGTTTCCCTTCACGGTGAGCCATTCGCGGCCGACGCTGCTCCGGATTGGCCGTTCACCCGAACGGGTTGCCGCGTTGCGATCTCCGGGGAGCGGCTCGGAAATCGTTCGGAAATCGCTCGACGTCCACGGCAATCCGTTCGCCGTTCGGCACCGAACATTGGGTCGGAGTGTCGGCGCCCGCCACGGGTGACCTCCTCGGGATCGGCGCGAGTGGGAGTGGGACATGGACGATCGGTACGGACACCGCCGCCGAGGCGGGCGCGGATGCGGGCGCAGGTGCAGGTGCAGGTATCGGCGCGGGCGCGGGCGCGGGGACGGACGCGGGCCCGGATTCGGGCGCGGCATCGGGATGCGTGGTGAGCGCGGGTGAGGACCGCCGTGCACATCGCCTCGTCCGGGGATCGCGGGCCGTCGCTGGAGGACCGGCTGGTGAGCGTCGCGCAGGGCGACCGGGAGGCGTTCGCGTTCGTCTACGACGCGGTGATCGGCGCGGTGCTCGGCGTCGCGCGTCGGGTGGTCCGTGATCCGGCGCAGTCGGAGGAGGTGGCGCAGGAGGTGTTGCTCGACGTGTGGCGTACCGCCGCCCGCTTTCGCCCGGACCGGGGCAGCGCGATGACCTGGATCCTGACCATGGCCCACCGGCGTGCGGTCGACCGGGTGCGCTCGGCCCAGGCGGCCACCGATCGGGAACACCGCACCGCGATCCGCGAGCACACCACCGAGTACGACGAGGTGACCGAGGAGGTCGAGGCCCGACTCGAACGCGAGCAGGTGCGGCGTTGTCTGCGCACGCTGACCGAGTTGCAGCGTCAGTCGGTGACCCTGGCCTACTACCGGGGCTGTACCCATCGGGAGGTGGCCGGCCTGCTGGACGTGCCGTTGGGCACGATCAAGACCCGCCTGCGGGACGGCCTGATCCGCCTGCGCGACTGCCTGGGAGTGGGCACATGACCCCCGCCGACCTGCACACGATGACGGGGGCGTACGCCGTGCACGCCCTCGACGAGGACGAACGGCGGGAATTCGAACGCCACCTGACGGTGTGTCCGGCCTGCGCGCAGGAGGTTCGCGAGTTTCGCGAGACCGCCGCCCGGCTGGCCTCGGCGGTCGCCGAGACGCCGTCGGCACAACTGCGGCGCCGGGTGCTCGACGGCATCGTGACCGTACGTCAGTTGCCGCCCGAACTGCCCGCCCGGCAGCCGGACGTCGGCGCGGGGCCGGGCCGGACCCGGCGGGTCACGGTGTTCGTGCTCGCCGCGTGCCTGGCCGCGATCGGCGTGCTCGGCGGGGTCGCGATCGACCAGTATCGGGACGCCCGCAGAGCCGAGCACACGGTGGGCGCACAACGCGAGCGTGCCGCCGTGATCGAGGCGGTGATCACCGCGCCGGACGCGGTCCAGGCGTCGGCACCGGTGACCGGCGGCGGTACGGCACGGGTGGTCGTCTCCCGCGCGCTGGATCGCACCGTGCTGTTGACGTCCGGGCTGCCCACCTTGCCGAACGCTCGGGTGTACCAGGGCTGGTACGTCGACCACGGCCGCATGCGTTCGATCGGGACGTTTCGGCCGGGCACCGCGTTGCTGGCGTCGGCGGTCGATCGGGCCTCGGGGGTCGGGGTCACGGTGGAGCCGGCGGGCGGCTCGGCGCAGCCGTCGGGGGACCCGATCGTGCTGCTCGAATTCGCGGGTGGGCGGGCATGAGGGTCCGTCGGGCGGATCCGAACGGCGCGCAGAGGAGCCGACTGCTCACGGTCGGTGGCCGAGGGGGGTGACGGAACTTGATTTGTGCTCGGCTGTGTTCGAGGATTTCGAACCATGGGACCTCTCAAGCCGGATATCGCCGAACTGATCTTTGGATTCGTCACCTTCGTGGTGGTCTTCGCGGTGTTCGCGAAGGTGTTGCTGCCGCGCATCGGCCGCACGATCGCCGAGCGGCACGACGCGCTCGAAGGTGGCTTCGACCGGGCGACCGGCCTCCAGGCGGAGAGTGAGGCGGCGCTGGCCGAGCTGCGGGCGCAGATGACCGAGACCCGCAAGGAAGCCGCGGCGGTTCGGCAGCAGGCGGCCGAGGAGGGTGCCCGGCTGATGGCCGAGGCCCGTGCCGAGGGCCAGCGGATCAAGGAGGAGCTGGTCACCTCCGGCCACGAGCGGCTGGACGCGGACCTCGCCCTGGCGAGCGCGTCGCTGCACGCGGAGCTGGGCCTGATCGCGACGGACCTGGCGGGCAAGGTGCTCGGTGAGCCGGTCGGCACGCTGGTGGCCGACAGCGACGTGATCGAGCGCTTCCTGGCCGAGCTGGACGAGTTGGACGCGGAGCAGGGCGGCGGTTCGGGCGGCAAGGGCTGACCGAGCGTCGGATGGGCCGGCCGGTGGCCGGGCCCGGGGATCGCCTCCCCGGGCCCGGCCACTTTTGCGTTTGGTGGTCCTTCGGGACCGGCGCTCGGCCGGGGCACGGGTGCGGGTCCGTCCGTCGCCGTGCCTGCGGGTGTGCCCGGGCCTGATCGATCGTTGTCGGGGGTGCGGGTACGGAACGGTTCCGTGGGTGTGCCCGGCCCGGTCGGGCGGTTCGGTGGTGCGGGTTCGGGCCGGGGTCCGGGGGTGTGCCCGGCCCGGTCGGTCGGTTCCGTGGTGCGGGTTCGGGCCGGGGTCCGCGGGTGCGCCCCGGCCCGGTCGGTCAGTTTCGGTAGTCCGGGTCCGGTTCGAACTCCGGGTAGTACTCCGGCTCCGGCTCGAAGTCGGGCTCGTAGTCGTTCTGGTAGTCGGGTTGATAGTCCGGCAGGGGTTCGCGGATCAGCTCGGGCACCGGCTCGCGGGTGAGCTCGGCGGCCGGTGCCGAGGCGGCTTGTGCCGAGCCGGGTCGGGCCGAGCCGGCCGTCGAGCCGGGCGCCGGGATGCGGGCCGCTCCCGGCGTGGAGGCGGTGGAGGCGGGCGCCGGGGCGCCGGGGGGCGAGCCGGCCAGCGTGTCCAGGATCGATTGGCCGTACTTGGCCAGCTTGTTCTCGCCGATGCCGCTGATCGCGCCCAGTGCGGCCAGGGTGTCCGGCCCGATGGTGGCGATCTCGCGCAGCGTCGCGTCGTGGAAGATCACGTACGCCGGCACGCCCTGCTCCTTCGCGGTCGCCGCGCGCCACGCGCGCAGCGCCTCGAAGATCGGCGCCGCCGCCGCGGGCAGCTCGATCGGCGCGGCCTTGCCCTTGCCGGACTTGGCCGCCCGGTCGGCCTTCGCCGCACGCGCCGGCCGCTCCGGCTCACGGCGCAGCATCACCTCGCGCCGCCGGCCGAGCACCTCCTCGCTGGCCTCGGTCAGTACCAGCGCGTTGAACGCGGGCTCGACGGCGATCAGCTTCATGGCGAGCAACTGCCGCACCACGCTCATCCATTCGGTCCGACCCAGCTCGGTGCCGATGCCGAAGACCCGGAGCGTGTCGTGGTCGAACTGGATCACCTTGGCGGTCTTGGCACCCAGCAGGATGTCCACGATCTGGCCCGCGCCGAACTTCTGCCCGCGCCGCTCGTGCTTGAGCCGCCACACGGTCGACAACACCTTCTGCGCCGCGATCGTGCCGTCCCAGGAGGCGGGCGGCGACAGGCAGGTGTCGCAGTTGCCGCACGCGGTGCTCTCCTGACCGAAGTAGGCGAGCAGACGCACCCGCCGACACTCGACCGTCTCGCACAGCGCCAACATCGCGTCCAGGTGCGTGCCCAGCCGGCGGCGGTGGGCCTGGTCGCCCTCCGACCCGTCGATCATCTTGCGCTGCTGCACCACGTCCTGGAGGCCGTACGCCAGCCACGCGGTGGACGGCAGCCCGTCGCGCCCGGCGCGGCCGGTCTCCTGGTAGTAGCCCTCGACCGACTTGGGCAGGTCCAGGTGCGCGACGAAGCGCACGTCGGGCTTGTCGATGCCCATGCCGAACGCGATGGTGGCGACCATCACCATGCCGTCCTCGCGCAGGAAGCGGGACTGGTTGGCGGCGCGCACCCGCGAGTCCAGGCCCGCGTGGTACGGCAGCGCGTCGATGCCGTTGTCGACCAGGAACGCGGCGGTCTTCTCCACCGACGCCCGGGACAGGCAGTAGACGATGCCCGCGTCGCCGGCGTGTTCGGAGCGGAGCAGGTCGAGCAACTGCTTCTGCGGCTTGTCCTTGTGCACGATCCGGTACTGGATGTTGGGCCGGTCGAAGCTGGCCACGAAGTGCCGGGCCTGCCGGAGGTTCAGCCGGGAGGCGATCTCGGTGTGGGTGGCCTCGGTCGCCGTCGCGGTGAGTGCGACGCGCGGCACGTCCGGCCAGCGCTCGTGCAACTGGGACAGGGTGAGGTAGTCGGGCCGGAAGTCGTGGCCCCACTGCGCCACGCAGTGTGCCTCGTCGATCGCGAACAGCGAGACGGTGCCCCGGTCGAGGAGCCGCAGGGTCGCGTCGACCTTCAGCCGTTCCGGCGCCAGGTAGAGCAGGTCCAGCTCGCCGGCCAGGAACTCCGACTCGACCATGCGCCGCTCGTCGGGGTTCTGCGTCGAGTTGAGGAACCCGGCGCGCACACCCAGCGCGGTGAGCGCGTCCACCTGGTCCTGCATGAGCGCGATCAGCGGTGAGATCACCACTCCGACGCCTTTTCGCACCAGCGCGGGGATCTGGTAGCACAGCGACTTGCCGCCGCCGGTGGGCATCAGGACGAGCGCGTCGCCGCCCTCGATCACATGGTCGATGATCTCCTGTTGACTCCCGCGAAACGAGTCGTAACCGAAGACGCGATGCAGAACCTGCAGCGCTTCGCTGATCTGGGGACCGTCGTCGAGCGCTGTCATCCGAGCAGTCTAAGAGCAGTCGGCGACACCCGAGGCCGGTCTGTGGACAACGTGGACGGAGGGTGCGGCACGGTTGTGGACAACCGCTGAGGACTCGGCCATAACGCTGCGCCGCGGGGGCTCGCGCTTGGTCGGATGGCCGTCCCGGCCCGTGGCGCGGGCCGCTCGGGCGTCGTGGCACGCCCCGGCGTGCCCGTCCGGGTTCGGTGGCGGGGACCGCTCAGGGTTGGCTGCGTCGTGGCACGCCCAGCGGATTGGCGTCGCGCAGTTCCGCGGGCAGCAGTGCGTCGGGCCAGTCCTGGTAGGCGGTCGGCACCAGCCAGCGCTCCAGCGCGGTGCCGCCGACGGAGGTGTGGCCGGGGGCGGTGGTGGCGGGCCAGGGGCCGCCGTGGTGCATCGCCCAGCACACCGCGACGCCGGTGGGCCAGCCGTTGTGGATCAGCCGACCGGCGCGCGGACGCAGGGCGGCGCCGACCCGGGCGGCGAGCGCGTGGTCGGCCTCGACCGTGTGTACCGAGCCGGTGAGGCTGCCCGGGAGGCGGTCGAGTGCGGCGAGCAGGGCGTCCTCGTCGGCGTAGGTGACCATCAGGCCGGCCGGACCGAAGGTCTCCTCGGTCAGCTCGGCCGCGTGCGCGACGAATTCGGCGAGGTCGACCCGCCACACCACCGGTGCCACCGCCCAGGCCCCCTCGGCGGCGGTGCCTCGGGCCAGCTCGCGTGCGGCGTGCGCCGACACGCCGTCCCGGTACGCGTCGCGGATGCGTTCGGACAACATCGGGCCGCCGGTCGCGGTGCGCGCGTGCGTGGCGACGGCGTCCGGGAGCTTGCTGTCCTCGGGGACGAACAGCAGCCCGGGATTGGTACAGAACTGGCCGGTGCCCAGGGTGAGCGAGCCGAGGTAGCCGGCGGCCAACTCCTCGGCGCGGTCGGCCGCCGCGCCGGGCAGCACCACGACCGGGTTCACGCTGCCCAGTTCGCCGAAGAACGGGATCGGGTCGGGGCGACCGGCCGCGAGGTCGAACAGGGCCCGGCCGCCCGCGAGCGAGCCGGTGAAGCCGACGGCGGCGATCCCGGGGTGGGTGACCAGTGGGCCGCCTGCGGCGCGACCGGCGACCAGGCCGAGCAGATCCGGGGAAGCGCCGGCGTCGGCCAGCGCGGCATGCACGACGCGGGCCACCGTGAGCGACGTGGCCGGGTGCGCCTCGTGGACCTTGACCACCACCGGACACCCGGCCGCCCACGCGGACGCGGTGTCGCCGCCGGCGACGGAGAAGGCGAAGGGGAAGTTGCTCGCGGCGAACACCGCGACCACGCCGATCGGGTGCAACATCCGCCGCACGTCGGGCCGGCCGAGCGCCGGATCGGCCGGGCTGAGCACCGCGCCCACGTGCGCGCCGTCCCGGAGCAGGCCGGCGAACATCCGCAGTTGGCCGGACGTACGGCCGACCTCGCCGCTCAGCCGGGCCTCGCCCAGCGCGGTCTCCGCGTCCGCGACGGCGACCAACTCGGCGCGTGCGGCGTCGAGCGCGTCGGCGACGGCCTCCAGCACCCGGGCCCGCTCGGTACCGGAGCGTGCGGCCCACGCCGGCGCGGCGGCCCGGGCGGCGGCGACCACGCGGTCGACGTCGGCGCCGGTACTGCCCGCCACGGGATCACCGACCGGCGCTCCGGTGCGGGGATCGTGCCCCTGCACGACGGTCGGCTCGGCGGGGGGAGTCGGGGTCGACTCGATCACGGCGATTCCTCCGGGTCGGGGCCCGAGGGGTGGTCGGGCGGGGTGCGGCGGCGGCGTGTGGTGTGGCGCGGCGTGCTGCGGTGTGGCGTGGTCGGTGATCCGAGGCCATCGAATCACGATCCGTCGGGCCGTTCGACAGTTGTCGGGCCGGGGCTGGTGCGGTGCGGAGCAGGCCGAGGACGTCGGCGCCGGTGGTCCGCACCGGATCGCGCCGGCGCGGCTGCTCGAAGGTGCGGCTGGGCTCGGGTGCCCGACGGTGGCGGGGTGCCGCTCGGTGATGGCGGAGGTGCCGCTCGGCCCGGGTGTACGAAGGCACCGGCGCGTACCGCTCGACTCGGCCCCGAGTTCGTCGGGTCAGTCGCCGCGTCGTGAACTGGTGCGGATCTCCAGGTTGGTCGGGACGATCCGGCCGGTGGGGGTGGGGTCGCCGGACTCCAGCGCGCGGATCAGCAACTCGACGCCCACGGTCGCGATTTCGGCCGGGTTCAGGCTCAGGGTGGTGATCGGCGGGTCGGTCTGCGCGGCCGTCGCGTCGTCGCTGACGCAGACGATCAGCAGGTCCTCCGGGACCCTCAGGCCGTGTGCGCGCACGGTCTCCAGGATCAGCGGCGGGCTCGCCTCGGTGAGTACGAAGAGCCCGTCCGGGCGCTCGGGTTGCCCCAGCATGTGGTCGATCACGGCGCGGGCGGCCTGGTTGCCGGGACGCTCGGTCATCCCCACGAGCGGTGCGAACTCCCGTTCCCGACACCAGGTGTGATAGGTCGTCACGCTTTCCTCGTAGAACAGCGAGCTGGAGTGCGCGGCCACCACGCCGATCCGCCGCGCGCCGCCCGCGGCCAGGTGGTCGAGCACACCGCGTACGGCGGCTTCGTGGTCGATGTCCACCCAGTGCCCGCCGGTCATGCCCTCCAGCCGCCGGTCGGAGACGACCGGGATGCGGGCGGCCAGGAAGTCCTCGACCAACGGGTCCTCCGCGAGCGGGTCGGCAACCACCGCCGCGTCCAGCGGCAGGTCCGCCCACTCGTCCCGGGCCGAGTGGGTGGGCAACAGGACCAGCGCGTACCCGTGGGCGAGCGCGGCCTGGGCGGTGGCGCTGGTGAGTTGGGCGAAGTAGGGCGACTCGATGTACGACCACGGCGTCTCCACGTACTCGCGCACCGCGTACCCGATCAGCCGGGCGTGCCCCGCCCGCAGCAGCCGTGCGGTCGCGTTCGGCCGGTAGCCGAGTCGGCGCGCGGTCTCCTGGGCATGCAGCCGGACCGCGTCGGACAGCCGGCCGGTGCCGTTCAGGGCGGCCGAGACGGTGGTCTTGGACAGCCCCGCCTCTCGGGCCACGTCGACGAGTCGGACCCGAGGCACGGGCGCGGGCCGCCGGCCGCCACTGCGGGGTGAGGTGGTCATGTCACGACATGCTGCCGGCTGGCAAGCCCCGAGTCACGCGCGATGTGCGGAGCCAGGACCTTCGGAAAACCGTTCCCGCACGCGCTTGTGCGGGAACGTTCCCGCGTCGATACTCCAGACAGCTTGGGCGCAGGGTCCGGGGTTTGCCGCCCGGGGTCGGGCGCCTCCTGCCCGCTGCCCGGGGTCGGGCGCTCGCTGCCCCGCTGCCGGTCGTCCCGGGTCGGGTGCTCCGCCCCCCGCCCCGAGCGTCGCGGGTTCGCCCGTCGTTTCCCTTTCGTCCCGCCGTCCGCACCGCCGTCGTCTGCGCAAGGAGCCCCCATGCCCACCCCTGCCGATGTCGTATTCCGAGGTGGACCGGTCCACACGATCGACGCCGCTCGTCGTCGGGCCACGGCGGTGGCCGTGCGCGACGGGCGGATCGTGGTCGTCGGCCACGACCCGGACGTGCGCGACCTGATCGGCCCCCGCACCGACGTGATCGACCTGGCCGGACGGGCGTTGTTGCCCGGCTTCCAGGACTCGCACGTGCACCCCGCCCTCGCGGGCACCACGCTGATCCGCTGCGACCTCTCCGACGCGCGGGACGCCGAGGCGACCTTCGCGCTGATTCGCGCGTACGCCGCGGACCGGCCCGACGAGGCGTGGATCAGCGGCGGTGGCTGGAACATGGACGCGTTCGCGGGCGGTACGCCCAGCCGGCAACAACTCGACGCGATCGTGCCGGACCGCCCGGCGTTCCTGATCAACGCGGACGGCCACGGCGCCTGGGTCAACACGCGTGCGCTCGAACTCGCCGGCATCACCCGGGACACCCCCGACCCGGCCGACGGGCGGATCGAACGCGAGGCCGACGGCACCCCGCAGGGCACCCTGCACGAGGGCGCCGCCGCCCTGGTCGGCGACCTGGTACCGGGCCTGGACGCGGCGGACGGCCTGCGCGCGCTGCTCGCCGGCCAGGCACGCATGCACTCGGTCGGCGTGACGTCCTGGCAGGACGCGATGGTCGGCTCGGCCCACATGGGCCTGGACCCGCTGGACAGCTACCTCACGGCGGCCCGTTCGGGGCAACTGACGGCCCGGGTCGTGGGCGCGCTGTGGTGGGAACGTGGGCAAGGCGCGGAGCAGTTGGAGCGCCTGCTCGACCTGCGCGCGTCCTCGTCGGTCGGGCGCTTCACGGCGACCAGCGTCAAGATCATGCAGGACGGCGTCGCGGAGAACTTCACCGCAGCCCTGAACGAGCCCTACTTCGACGGCTGCGGCTGCCACACCGGCAACAGCGGCCTGAGCTTCGTCGACCCGGTCGCGCTGCGCGAGCACGTCACGCTGCTGGACGCGCACGGCTTCCAGGTACACGTGCACGCGGTCGGCGACCGGGCGGCCCGCGAGGCACTGAACGGCTTCGCCCAAGCCCTCGCGGCCAACGGCCGCAGCGACCACCGGCACCACATCGCGCACCTCCAGGTGGTCCACCCCGACGACATCCCGCGCTTCGCCGCGCTGGGCGTGACCGCCAACCTGCAACCCCTGTGGGCCGCCCACGAGGCCCAGATGGACGAACTCACCATCCCGTTCCTGGGCGACGAACGCGCGGCCTGGCAATACCCGTTCGGCGACCTGCTCCGCTCCGGCGCCACGCTCGCGGCGGGCAGCGACTGGCCGGTCAGCGCCCCCGACCCGATGTGGGGCATCCACACGGCGGTCAACCGCGTCCTGCCCTCCTTCGCGGATCCCTCCGACACCGTCTTCCTCCCCGAGCAGCGCCTCGACCTCACGGCGGCCCTGGCCGCCTACACGGTGGGCACGGCGTACGTGAACCACCGCGACCACGACACGGGCACGATCGAAGTCGGCAAGCTCGCCGACCTGGTAGTCCTCGATCGCGACCCGTACGCGGGGCCGGCGGCGGAGATCGCCAACGCGGAAGTCCTGGGCACCTATGTGGAAGGCACAGCCGTATACACGGCGAAGGCCCTGTAGGACACCCCCCCCACTGGACACACCACCCCCCGAACCGTGGGGTGGGCGCCGCCCACGGAGAAGCCGACGCCCACCCCACGCCCGAGCGGTCATCGTCGCCGGCCGGCGACGAGACGTCCGGACCGCCGGCGCGGCCCCGCCGTCGCCTCGAAGCCAAGGACTGCCCGACCCGAGAGACCGCCTCCTCCGACAACGGGGCCGAACTCCACCGCATCCGCGAACCCGGCACGGCATGGGCGAAATCGGCGCTGCGAGTCATGCGCGAGCCGGGCCGGTCGGCGCGACTTTCTTGGCCGAAGTCTCGGAGCACGCAAGCCTCTTGAACTCCTGCGTCACCTCGCCGGTACGTCCGGGAAATGCTCCGGTACGTCGGGGAAGCGCTCCGGTACGCCCGGGGAGTGCTCGGTACGTCCGAGAAGTGCTCGGTACGTCCGAGAAGTGCTCCGGTAATCCCTCCAGTCGGCGAACAGCACATCCGGCATCGGGACGTACGGTTTGATGAAGCCATGTCGGTACCACGCCTCCCATTCACCGAACAGGACCTCCTCGACGCGGCCGGCGCCAAGTCGTACGGGCGCGGTGAGGGCTACCTCGGTGCGGTCGCGAATCTGATCGAAGAGGATCCGGGTTACGTTTCCGCCGTCGTGTACGGAAACGACACCTACGCGGTCGCCCTCGAATACGGGGCGGACGGTCTCATCGGCGACTGCGATTGCCCATACGGCGAGCAGGGCCACTTCTGCAAGCACTGCGTCGCCGTCGGCCTCGTCTTCCTTCGGTCCGTCGCGGCCCGCCCGGTAGGGGAGGCCCAGGCCGCCCCGTTCGACCTCCGCGCCTACCTGGCCTCACTCGATCCCCACGAACTCGTCGACCTCCTCGACGAGGCGGCCCGCAACGATCCCGACCTGCGCCGCCGGCTCACCCTGCGCGCGGCGCGCACCGACGGCGGGGCCGGCCCGGACATCACCTCGATTCGCGAGCACCTGGGCCGCGCGCTCCGCACCTACGGCTACCTGGACCGGCACGGCGCGTACGCCTACGCCGAGGCGGTCGCCGACATCGCCGAGACGCTGCGGGAGCTGTACGAGGGCGGCCACCACGTCGCCGTCATGGACCTCTCCGGCCGTGCCCTGGCCCTGATCGGCGGGGCACTCGGCGAGATCGACGACTCCGACGGCGGCATCACGGTGGAAGGCGAGGCCCTGGCGGAATTGCACGCCGCAGCGTGCGCCGCCACCTCGCCCGACCCCGCCGAACTCGCCGACTGGCTGCTCGCCTTCCAACTCGCGAACCACGATTGGCCGGAACTGGCGATCCGGGACTACGCCGAGTCGCTGGGGGACACCGGAATCACGCACTACGCCGCTCGGCTGCGCGCCGTACAGGAGGGCGACTCCACCCACGACGCGGACCGATGGTTGATCCAACATCTCCGGGAAGATCTGGCCGAAGTACGAAACGACACGGACGCGCAGGTCGAGGCAATCGCCGACAACCTCACCCACGGATACGCCTACCTCCGCATAGCCGAGGTCCTCACCGCCGCCGACCGCAACGACGAAGCCCTCACCTGGGCCGAACGCGGCTTCGCCGAACACCCGGACGAATCCCGCCTCGCCGACTACCTGACGCAGCGATACAGCGCCGAGGGCCGGGAGGCGGACACCCTGAAGATCCGCCGGCAGCAATTCCGCCACCGGCCAAGCGTCGCGCTCCACCACCAAGTCCTGGAAGCCGCCCGGGCGATCGGCGAACTCGACCACTACCGCGCCGAGACCCTGCGCATACTGCGCGACGCAGCCGCCGAGCGGCCCACCGGCACCTGGGCAGCCCGAGTCCTGATCGACGTCCTGCTCGCCGAACAGGAATACGACCAGGCCTGGACCGCGGCCGAAACCTTCGGCGCCAACCTCGACCAATGGCTGAACCTTGCCGAAGCCTGCCGAACCACCCGCCCCGCCGAAGCCATGCACATCTACCTACGCGAAGCCGCAGTCCTCATCAAGGCAACAGGCAACCACGCCTACGCCCGAGCCGCCGACCTGCTCGTACGCGCCCGAGACATATCCCGAACCGCCGACCGAGAGCCCGAGTGGCAAGAGCACTTCACCACCCTGCGCACCGAACACCACCGCAAACGAAACCTGACCGCCGAACTCACCCGCCGCGGCCTCATCTGAGTGCCAAAGCCTCATGGAGTGCCCTCGCAGTGCGGGCCCGGGAACCGGCGCGTGACGATCGTCCGGCGCCGGCCCGACCAAAGCTCGGCCGGTTTCTTCTCTTGTTCTCCGGCCGAAACAAAGACCTCGCGCCCGGTGGCCCGAGCGGGGGTTCTCGCACGTTCGAAAGCGTTTCAGGCCGGTGCCCGGAGTTGGGCCTTGAGCTGCGGTCGGTAGAGGATCTCGATGTAGACCACGGACCCGTGGACCACGTCGAGGTTGATCATGGCGTGGTCGTCCTCGCCGAGCAGGCAGACCATGCGATGACCGGGACCGTAGAAGATTTCCCGATCCGGCACCGTCCTGAAGCCTTGGCAGAAGTCGTCCCCGCAGTCGCACCAGTCGTGGAACTCCACTCCGTGGAGATCGTCGGCCAGCGAATGCTCGGCCGCCACATGCAGCAGCCTGAGCAATTCGCTGTGAAGCTCCGGGAGGGCCTCCGCGAGCGGCCGCGCCTCGCTCATGAAGAGCGGCCGAATCCGCAGGAAATCTCCAGATCGTCACCGGAGATCCCGAACTCCGCCAGGACGAGCGGCTGTTCGTGCTGGTCCGAGGTCAGTCGCAGCACGTGGACGAGCGGTGCCCCGTCCGCCAGGTGAAGCGAAGTGGCCTCGTCGGGGAGCGGCATGCGGCTGCGGACGTTCTCGCTCCAGTGCGGGCCGTGGCCGAGCCGCGGGGCGGTACCGGAGTAGGGCGTGTTCTCCGGGACCGAGAAAGGGACGTACGTCCGGCGGACCCGGCACAGCCGGCCGTGCTCGGCGGTCTGCCACTCGTCGTCGGTGAACATCGGCTCGCCCGGCGGCACGGGCAACACGTCGACCAACGCCAAGCGCGCGCCGGTGCGGGTCGCGGTCGGCTCGTCCCGGGTGGTCCGGCGGATGGCGTCGGCTTCGACGTACCGCCCGCCCCGGTCCCGGCGAACCCCACGTGGCCGCGTCGTGTTCGGCCTGGCGTGCGGAGAGCGCACGAACATCCCGCGACCCATCAACACCTCGACCAACCCGGCCACACGAAGCTCGGTGATGCCCTGCCGGACCGTCGGGCGGGACACCCCGAACTCCTTCGCCAACTCCTCCTCGCTCGGCAGCCGTTGTCCCGCCGGGGGCGTGCCATCCATGATCCGGTCACGCAGAAAGTCCGTGATCTCGTGGTAGCGAGCGGGCTCCATGGCTTCCCTCCGGTCCTGCTGCGGGGAGCGCGATTCATTCCCCTTCCGGGCGGCATCCCGCACGGCATGACGCTGGACGTGACGGATTCCCTCACCACCGCCCTCCGACGCTCGTGCCCGACGCCTAGGGGCGGCCCGACGTCAAAACGCTCCGGTCCATCCTGTCGCCCCCGATATGTCGTGAGATCGACCGGCCCCGTGAGATCGCCAAGGCGGTCGCGTGGGTCGAGAAAGCGCCGCCGCCCATTGCGCTCACCGAGAAGCAGGTCACGTCACCCTTGCCAGCTCGGCCGTACAACCTTCGGCACACCTGCACCTCGCTCCGACTGAACGCGAGAGCGCCTGCAACCGAAGTCGCGGAACGGCTCGGCCACTCCGCGGACGTGCTCCTGAAGCTCTACGCCAAGTGCATCGACGAACAGCGCGACCCGATCAACAAGCGCATCTCGGACGGCCTCGACGACGACGCCTGACCAGACGACGGACCAGCCGTCAGGTGCCAGGAAGCCCCAGAGTGATCCGGAGCCTTCGTCGTGTCCGGCACTCGCCGCAGACACGCCGGAAACTCACTCTGACCTGCGGAAAAAGCCTCAAGACCATCGCACGCATGTTGCACGACGGCCGTCCAACGCCTGCTTTCGCCTCCGCGAAGCGACACACATCGTGACGGCGGAAAAGAGGCCGGAAACAAAAACAGCAGCTCACGTGGCTTCGTGGCTGCTGATCCTGGTGACGCTGTGTGCCCCTGGCAGGATTCGAACCTGCGCACACGGCTCCGGAGGGGGTATAGCCGCATTTCCAAAACCGCCCCCTGACCTGCACAGGAACACGTCGGCGACTCACCCATTTCCAAGATCATTACACGCATGCTGCACAACCAGTCAGCTGCCCCCAAAACCCAACCCACGCACCCGGTCCACGGCATGCCGGGGACCGGGTGGCATGCCGTGGTTTATGCGCGCGGGTCACGCAACCCGACCAACAACCCAGCTGCTCGGCAACCGCGGCCCGACCCCCAAAGCCCAGCACCAACGGGTGTCCCACGCAACGAGCGCGCCCCGGTCGCGGCCAAAGGTCGCGTCGCCGGCCCCCAGCCGGCTCGCAGCGCAGCTGCGAACTCCCGTTCGCATCTGGTCAGTTGCTGGATAGACCGAGTCGCCTGTGGGAGTGGATCCCCCTGGGTGGCGGTGGCGCGATGTCCTCGACGTGCAGGCGGGGACATGTGCACTTTCATGAGCTTGCTGATGGTTGCTACCAGATTCTCACCCCCCAGCACCATGGGATCTATGAAGATGCTGCCCCGACGCGTACTCCGTGAGAAACTTTTCTTAGGAAGTTTTCTCCGCATAGGCAGCGTGGCACTTTGAACATGGAAATGCATGAGGATGGCGTCGTCGCCAGAGTCGTTTACGTAAGCGACGATGGATATGTTGCCCATCTAGAATTCACTTCTGGCCGAGTCGCTCCATGCTCCAGTGATCAGGTCTTCCCGTACTCCGCCGGCGACATCGTCCTAGTGGGAGAAAGTGGTCGCGTCGAACGCGCCCCTGATGAAGTATGGCCAGCAAACACTTGGATCGGGGTCGTGAGGTTGATCCGAGTTGATCTTGTGGTTGTCGATATCGGCGGGCGACTCAAGAAAATAGATCCCCCAGATGGGATCGATCTGCATGAAGGAAATACTGTCGAGGGTTCTGACGCACGGGGGATCTTGGAAGTAATATCCGACGCTCCGATCCGTTTTCTCGATATCCCGGGGGTTGACTCTCATACCGTCAGGCAGTTCCAAGTGCCCCCAGATGACGAACTTTCTTTTGATCACTTTGGCGGATCTAAAAAGATCGTGGACAGGGCTCTTGAGCTCGTCAGACTACCGCTGGAGAAGCACGACAAGCTAGTCAAGATTGGCGCGCGACCCATCAAAGGAGTTCTATTCACCGGCCCTCCTGGGACAGGGAAGACGCTTCTCGCCCGAATCATTGCCAGCCAGACCAATGCCACGTTCTACCAGGTAAGCGGCCCTGAGATCATGAATAAATGGGTCGGCCAAAGCGAGGAGCTTATCCGAAAACTTTTTGATGACGCCAGGGCGCAAGATAGGGCCATTATATTTTTCGACGAGATAGACAGCCTAGCTAGCCAGCGTAGCGACGATTCACACGAGGCGTCCCGTCGAATTGTTGGGCAATTGCTGGCCTGCATGGACGGATTTAGATCAGAGACCAATGTGATCGTCATTGCGACGACTAATCGCCCACAGGACATAGATAATGCACTGCGCCGTCCAGGAAGGTTTGACTGGGAGATCTGTTTCGAACTCCCGGGATTACAGGATCGAGCGGCTATCCTGGAAGTGACTGCTCCCAGAGGTGTTGAAGCGGGCCTGCCGCATGAGCTCATTGCTGGACAGACGGAATCGTGGTCATCAGCTGATTTGGCGGCTATCTGGACGGAGGCTGCCCTGTTGTGCGTGGCCGACGATCGAGACGAGATTCAGCTTGAGGATTACATTGGTGGGTTCGAACGCGTCGCGATGCAGCGCCGTCGTGTCACTGAACCTCTCAACCAGGGCAGGAGAGTAGAAAAATGATTGGTTTGATCGCGGCCCGATGGAGAAGGAGGGTCTGGTTTAGGCGGAGACGTAGCCTTTACGACGATCCCCGCCTACGTGAGTTTATTTATCTAGACGAGGTCAGCGTGACGAGCCTGCTCTCGTCTCTAATCGGCGCCATTCCCAGCGAGATAACAAAATCGTGGTCCAAAACGACAAAATCTGGAGTTACGAGCGGGTTCGAAGCAAATTCCAAAGTCCTGAAGGCGTCTCTCGGGTCAGCATTGGAATCAAGCCAAACGGAGGATACTCAAGTCCTACGAAAGGCAACGATCCAGGCTACTTTTAGAGACCTTCGGCGCAGAATAGCGGATGAGCTCGTAATGCGGCCTGTCGCCAGGAATGCCGTGCCGCAGATCTCCGGGAGTCTCATGCATTCACTCAGCACGCGATCCCTCGCTGGTAAGCGCCCTTGGGTTGTAAGGGAGGGTGATTTGGGAAGAGGAAAGCCGTTCGAGATTGAGGTTGAGCTCCGCGCAGCACCCATTTATCGAATGGGTGCAATAATATCCGCCATTGACAATATAATCGCAAGTAGTGGTCAGCTTAGTGCGCAGATGAACCAAACGCAGATGAGTCAAGCTGCAGATCTAGCACGGCTTCTGGATCGGCTTATGGTTGGCCTTGTCCCGGTTCAGTGTGTGGCTGTAGATTACAGAGCACTTGAATATGGCGGGCAGAATTACGTCGTTCATACAGAAATCTTGAGTCAATTCTCCACCAACCAGCTTCCACCGACCCTGCCGGTAAGCCTCGTTGGCGTAGCTGAGCAAGCACTCTTTTGGAAAGACATCCGGCGCGTCCTTTTCGCCGACGCAAGAGCTCGTGTGCTGTGTCGTGTTAGCCATCCAGGTCTCAAGAATTCATGGACGCCCATTAAGTTGGGTGACGTCCTTTCGGAAATATGGCCTGAATTCACGAATATCATGGACAACCTGGGCTCGGACGCGCTGGCAGCCATGTCTGGCGGAAACCCTTCGGTCGTCCATAACTCGAATTCACGTGAAGTTCAGACGCTTCAAGAATACGGAAGCCTTATCGCACGGAGCCACTCGCAAACATTGACACCTCAAGACGACGCCCGGATTCTGGCGCTTGCACAAGTTAATGCGAGCCTGATAAGAGGCGACGTCGCGGACCGTCGGAGGGCTTTCGAGGCGATTGAACAGTGCATCTCTGCGATATCTGGCGTTCAGACAGATAGGCGAGAAGCATCTAATTTCCGAGTTCATGCGCTGGCTCTCGGTGGATTTATGAGTACTCGCGCTCCGTCTGCGCCTCCTCAGTCGGTAGCTGTCAACGAACGATTTATTGAGGCAGAGATCATCGCAATTTACTGGTGATACTCGGCGCGAGAGCCGACGTCGTAGGGCGGGCCGCGCCGGGACCGGCGGCCACGCCGCACGCCCGGGGCGGCCCGTACCGGAGCGGCGGAGGCGCGCCCGTCAGGGCGCGCCCTTGATTCAGAAAAGCCAAATTCGGCAGTTAGAGTGGAATCTTCTCTAACTGGTGTGCCGACGTCCTTCAGACGAAGTAGTCTTCTGGCGAAGGCGAGAGATCTAGTTCGGGGGAACAGTGAGTCAGCCGACCAATGATGCGAACCGGCGTCAAGAGGCGTACCGGGAAGCGGCGCGCGAATTTGATCAGGCCGTTGAAGATGCAACCGCTGCCCGTGCGATGCAGCGTACGTATACAGTCGGTCTTCTTGGCGGTATTGCTCTTACGTTTCTTCTCGGATATACGGTCGTCGTGGGCCTGTGGAAGGACCAGCCTCTCTTTACTCGGTACTTTGGTTTGGCGACCGTCCTTGTGGTTTGGGTAGCGATGGGGCGACTTGTCCTTCTGAATCGCAAAAAGATTGTTGACTTAAATGCTAATTTGAGAAATTTGTTGCATGCCCGCCAATCTGCCGCTGCTGCTCTCCCGCTGGATTCTGAAGCGGCTTTGCGTATCTACCGTGAAGCATCTCTGGATGACGTCCAACAGTACAGAAAGAAGGCGACTCGGAATCGACAGGTTCATAATCTTTTCCAAGTAGTCATCATTGTTGGATCGATTGTTGTAAGTACTCTTTCTGCCATGTCAAACGATCTTACGCCACTAACTATAACGGCGACAGTTATCAGCGCGGTGGTTGGTGCTTCGGCTGGCCTGACTGGCTACTTTAAGTTTCGAGAGCGGGGATTCAACCTGCAATCGACCGCTGATGAGATCGAAAAGCACTACAAGGCCGTTCAGTTCAGGTTCGGCGACTATGAAAACATCTCTGGTACTTCGCCGGAGGATGCCGAAAAGAATCGGCTTCGCAAGTTTGCTGAGTTTGTCGAAAAGATCAAAGATGAGCAGCGTAAGCGGGAACTCCAGTTGGAGCAATCGCCGGAATCTAATAATACTAGAGCATAGATTCATTTAATCTACGGTGCAGCGGTTTTGCCACCTGTAGCGTTGCTATGTGGCTACTGACGATGACGCTGCCTCGGCCTGGGTTGTTCATGGTGAACGGATCATCTATGACAACGAGTGGATGCGCGTCTTCCTGACCGACGTTGAACTGCCTGATGGGGAGCGGTTCGAGCATCACGTGATCAAGCTGCATGCTGCGGCCATGGTGGTGCTCATCGATGATCAGGAACGCGTCCTGATGATGTGGCGGCATCGGTTCGTGTCGGACCAGTGGGGGTGGGAGATTCCCGGCGGGCTGGTCGAACCCGGCGAGGACTCGGAGGAGACGGCGCTTCGGGAGTTGCTTGAGGAGACTGGCTATCGGCCGGCCACCTTCCGGCGTGTGGCTCGCTTTCAGCCCATGGTCGGGATGGTCGACTCGTGGCATGACGTGTTCGTGGGGGAGGGAGCTATCCAGGTTGCGGAGCCGACCGAGACGAGCGAGATGGCTCGTATGGAGTGGGTGCCGCTTGCGGATGTTCCGGACCTGATCGCCAAGGGGTTGATCTGGAGTTCGGGGGGCCTGGTCGGGCTCTTGCATGTCCTGGCGTCTCGCGGCGGCGGCGTCCGGCTGTAGGGATTGATAGGTCCGGGCCTGGGACTGGGTCGGAGAACTGCGCAGGCTTACGTCCTCGTCCGCCAGACGAGTGGCGTGTCCGAGTCAGGGGTGGTCGCGATCAAAGCGGCTCGAAAGGTTGGCAATTCGGCCTGGGGGATTTCCAGGGCTTCGGCTAGGCGGCGGAACGTGACGTAGTCGCTGCCGCGGTTGGCTGCTTCTGTGAGGAACGCTGCCAGGCGGGCCGAGCGGTCATCCTTGCTGCCGTCCGTCGGCGGCCTGGTGCTGAGCCAGGTTGCCTTGTTGCGTTCGTGGTCGAGTTCGCTGAAGCCGCAGACGTCGCGGGTGATTTGTTCGGCCTGGTCCAGGGACGTGGTGGCGATGAGGCGGCGGGCCAAGAGGTTGATGGCCAAGGCGTCGTCCAGGTCGAGACGGTAGACGCCGGCGTTGGCGTCGGTGAGTACGACCGGTAGGCCGGCGTCGCGGATCTCGCAGACTCCTCGGGTGCCGCGGGCGGCTGCCGACAACAGGGATGTGGCTTCCGAGGGGTGCCAGGTGAAGACCGGGAGGAAGGCGGTCGTCTGCTCGGGGGTGAGGGTGAAGGCCGGATCGCCGAGTCGGGACAGGACTTCGGCTTCGGGGAGTTCGCCATCCAGGCCGGGGCCGGCGACCGAGACGACCGTGGGCACGTGGGCGTTCGCGCATGCGGCCAATGTGAGCGCATCCGCCAACGGGCTGCGTAGACCGGGCTCGTCGCCTCGGGCGATGACGTCGCCTCCGACGTCGATGATCTCGATGGCGTCCGCACCGGTGTATGTGATGGCTGCGGTGATTTGCTCGGTCAAGCCGTCGGCGCCGCGGTACGGGTCCAAGAGCGCGATCGCGGGCCTGATCTCACCCGAGAGGCGGGGCAGCGTCGACGAGCCAGCGGGGTCGACGAGAGCGGACGTCGGGCGGAACGTGAGGACGCCGGGGGCCAACGTCTCCAGCCCGGTGAAGTCGGCCGCGCTGCGTGGGCCTGGGCGTGGGTCGATGAGGAGCCGATCCCACGAGTACGTGAGGATCAGGGCTTCTTGGTCGGTGCCGTATTCGGCTGCGTGGATCATGGCGGCGGCTACGGCGTCGCCACCTCCCCCAGCAGCCACTAAGAGCCGCGTCACAAGGTCACCCTATGCGGGTGGCAACGGGCCCAGCCCTATAGTGGCCAGTGGTCATAGCCACTTTAGGAGGAGCAGTGCCCGAGATCGAGGAGAGCTTGCCGAAGTACCTTCAGATCGCCAACTTCCTGCGGGATCAGATCCTGCGCGGCGACCTTCGCCCTGGCGATGAGGTGTCTTCCGAGCGAGCCTTGGTGACGCAATGGGGCGTCTCTCGGCCGACCGCGGCCCGAGCGCTCGACGCGCTTCGGCAACAGGGCCTGGTCGAGAAGCGGCAGGGCTCCGGTACGTACGTTCAGGAAGTCCAGATCCACCGACGGGCCCGCGAACGGTACGGACGTGCCCGTCAGTTGGGCAAGATCTATGCGCCCGGTGAGTACGCGGTGATCAAGTCGACCGGCCTGGTCGATGCCCCTGACTACGTCGTACGCGGCCTCGGGCTTCCGGCCGGAACGACGCAAGCGATCCACCGCCGGCGGGTGACGAACAACGAGGGTGGGCCGGTCGAAGTCTCGACGTCGTGGTTCTCTCCGGCGCTTGCCGAGGTCGCGCCGCTGTTGCTGATCCCGGAGCGCATCCGACAAGGCACTCTCGCCTATGTCGAGGATGTGACCGGACGGCACGGCCGATACGGCGAAGACAGGGTCTGTGCACGACTCGCGCACGGTGACGAGGCTGCTGAGCTGGGGATGAGCGAACCTGCGGCGGTCATGGTCGTCCGGCACACGGTGTACGACGATGCCGATCGACCGTTGGAGTTCGCGGAGGCGGTCTACCCGCAGGGTCGATGGGCCTTCGAGCGTGAGTACCCGCTGGGCTGATCGCACGCCGGAAGACGATCTGTGCAGAACCGCTTGCGCTCCGAAGTGGCCAATGCCACTATCCAGTAAGTGGCTAAGGCCACTTGAGGAGAGGGGGCGGCGGGATGGGCTCGTCAGGGAAGTCGGGGGACTCGCCGTCTCGGAAGTGCCCACGCTGCCGCGGTCGCGGCTGGAAGCACGTGGGTGGTCGGGCGAGCGCGGCGCTGAGCGTCTCGAACGGCCGAAAGAGGGTCACCCAGAAGCGGCGCTGCCTCGACTGTGACGGCAGCGGTAAGGAGCGCACGTGACGATGTCCATCCCCGTCGGTCCCATCGCACCAAGCCCGACAGCCGAACTCGTGGGCGGAATCGTCCTTCGTCCGATCCCGGAAGCCGTTGCCGTCGGCCGTGCCCAGTTGGCGTCGCTGCTGGGCATGCTCGACCCCGAATTCGACTCCGCCGATTGCGTGTTGATGCTTTCGGAGCTGGTCACCAACGCGGTCGAGCACGTCAAGGTCGCGTACGAGTGGCTGATCAACGTGCTGTGCTGGCTCGACGGGGACGTGTTGCGCATCGAAGTGCACGACCCCGGGTGTGGAGTTCCCTTCTCGCGCGCGCCCGGACCGGAGGACTGCGACGGACGTGGTCTCTTCCTCGTCGGTGCGTTTTCCGAGGATTGCGGAAGCGAGCGTGGCCCAGACGGTGGGACCATCGTGTGGTTCGCCGTTCGGTTGGCCTGACCAGCTGCTTCCGCCAGTGACGCGCGGCCTGCGCGGTCGACTGAGCTGCATGGATGAGCTTGAAAGTGGCTACATCTACTGCGAATGTAGACGGGTCAACCGTTTGACAGGTCAAGTGAGAACCGGGTGCAGCATGGCGTATGAGGTGGCTCCACCGAAGTACGTACGCCTGGTGCAGACGCTTCAGTCGCGCATCGAAGACGGCACCTATCCGGCCGGTTCGCTCCTGCCGAGTGAGCACCAACTCGTGCAGGCATTCGGGATGTCGCGGCCCACCGTGGTGCGGGCGCTTCAGATCCTGAGGCAAGACGGCTGGATCGAGTCGCAGCAAGGCCGGGGCACCTTCGTCCGAGGACGGCCCGAGTCGTCCCGCGCGACGCCTGCTCGCCGCGGCTTGGAGGTCATGGAGCGCGACGAAGACTCCAGTCCCGGTGAGTTGATCGCGGTCACGACGATCGACCTTCCTCGACGAGCCGCCTCCGCGCTGGGCCTGCCTCCCGGCGCCAAGGCGCTTCTTCGGCGGTGGCTGGTGCGCGATGAGGACGGACCCTCGGAACTGGTCTCGTCCTATTTCCCGCTGCAACTCGCGGAGCGCACAGACCTGGCCTCGGATCAGGCACTGCCCGGCGGGCTGAGGGCTCATCTCGAGAGTCGCGGCAAGGTCCGCATCGACCACATCACCGAGCGCATCTGCGCACGGCTCGCTGACGACCAAGAGGCCGAACTGCTGGAGCTGCCGGCGGGGGAGCCGGTCCTTGGTCTGCTGGTGATCGGCCATGACTCGACCGGTCGGGGCTGGTACGTCGCGGACGTGGTGTTGGCGGGCGACCGCCACGAGCTGGAAGACGTCTACTCGGTCCAGTGAGGATCCCGCCGTGTGTGGCGGGTTTTCTCCGCAAAGCAACTTGACAAGTCAACCTGTCATGTCTAACTTCGAGAGTGCTTGATAAGTCAACTGGACAAGGAGTGTGTTCGTGGCAATCAAGGGTGCGATCCCGGTGTCCTTCGCGGCTGTGTTCCCCTTCGGGGCCTTCGCGAAGTCGGTGGTTCCGATGGCCGACTTCGAGGCATCCAAGGGCGGCGTGAAGGTTCAGGCGCGCGACAAGACGACCGGGCTGCCGGTCTGGGCCGTCTCCGTGGTCGACGGCGACCCGGACGCCAACGAGGCGACCGTGAAGGTCAAGGTCGCCTCCGACTCCGAGCCGGTCCTTCCGGACGCGTTGCCCGGACTGCCGTTCCGGCCGGTGGAGTTCGAGGGCCTGACGGTGACGGCGTACGTCAACCAGTCCAACAACCGCGTGGCGTTCTCCTACCGCGCCTCCGGCCTCCGTGCGCCGGGCGGACCGCTGAAGAGCGCGATCAAGACGGCGGCCTGACGGCTCGTCGCGCACGGAGTACGACGCGGCCCCGGTGCGAACTGACTTTGGCGGGTCTCACGCACCGGGGTCGCCCCCATCCGAACGACCTGGTGATCTTCGAAGGGGTGTCTCCCATCATGCATGTCCTCAACCGGCCCTGGGTGAAGCTCGGGGCCTTACTACTTGCGGCCCTGTACGTCGTCTACGAGGCGGTGCGCGCGAAAGCCGGCCTGACTGCCTCGTATCTGGTCGTCTCCATCTACCTGACGTCGGCGGTGGCCGGCGTTTGGTGGTGGCTGTTCTCCTTCGCTGCACGAGTCCGAAGGGGCTGGCCCGCGTTGTCCAAGGCGCTCGGCGCATGGCAGCAAGAACCGGTGTCCCGGATCGACGAGACGTTCGAGTACCGGTACCCGAAGATCCTGCGAATCCGGCGCCACCAACTGGGCTTTGACGTAGTTGTTTCCCTCCTGCCGGGGCAGATCCCCAAGAACCTCGGTGACCACGTCGAAGGCATCGCGCATACCTGGAAGGTCTTCCGGGTCGAAGCGTCTTCACCTGCTCGCGGGGTCGTCGTACTGCGGGCCTGGTTCGTGGACCCACTGGCCGAATCCTTCGAAGCTCCTCCGATGCCCGGACTGGGCGACGTCACCAAACGGGCTGCCGGCCTTGCGTCCATCCGGTTCGGGCGGCCGGCCGAGGAACGCGAGGATCCGTGGACACCAGAGTTCGCGTCGGCGGAGATCGGGCGGTGTGACGACGGCTCGCCATGGCGGCTGCGACTTCACGGAACGCACGTCCTGGTGGCCGGGGTGACCGGTGCCGGAAAGGGCTCGGTCCTCTGGGGCGTCATCCGCGCGCTCCTGCCGGCTGCCCGCTCGGGCATCGTGCAGCTCTGGGCGTGCGATCCGAAGCGCATGGAGTTGTCCTACGGCCGGTCGCTCTTCCACCGCTACGCCTGTGAGCCGGCGGCCATGGTCGAACTCCTGGAAGACGCTGCGGGCGAGATGAACACTCGGGCCCAGACATTCGCCGGCAAGGTCCGCAAGCACGAACCCTCCTCTGTCTGCCCGTTCGTCGTGTTGATCGTCGATGAGCTGGCGTTCCTGACGGCGTATCAACCGGACCGCGACCTACGAAAGCGCGCGGATGCCGCGATAGCCACGCTCACGTCCCAGGGGCGGTCCGTCGGGTTCTGCGTCATCGGAGCCTTGCAGGATCCGCGCAAAGAGGTGATGAACATCCGCAACCTGTTCCCGGACCGGATCGCGCTCCGGCTGGACGAGCCGAACCAGGTGGACATGGTCCTCGGCAACGGCGCTCGGGAGCGTGGCGCTGCGGCGGACCTGATCTCGCCGCAACCCGAGATCGGCGCGGGTGTCGGTTACGTCAAGCACGAGACCCAGCCGGAACCGGTGCGCGTTCGAGCGGCGTTCGTCTCCGATCCCGCGATCGACGCGATGGTGCGCGACTACGGCCGACGTGGCGGATTGGAGGCGGCGGCATGAGGTCCATTCCGAACCTGGCAGACCTCGGGGGTGTGCTCGCAGCCCTGGTCGCGCTGATCGAAGCTCGGCCGGCGCTGCCCGACCTGGTCTCTGTCCACACGGTGTGGAGCGCGGAGACGGACGAGTGGAACGTGACGGCGCGCGTGTTCGTCGACGGCGACTCGGACTTCCCTGCGGAAGCCGTTGCGATGTGGGCTGGAGAGATCACCAAAGGTGTGACGACGTCGGCTCAGGTGACCATGTCGGGCGCGTCGTACGTCCACTACCAGGCGGTGGGAAGCATCGCGGGTGCCTCGATCACCGTGTGGTCGCGCGGACGTCTGAGGGGTGAAGCGCACGGTGAAGAGTTGCGCCATGGCTGAGCGGAGCATGAGCGAGCGCATGGCTGCGGTGTACAACCTGCTGGCACTCGCGGGAAAAGCGGTCGCGATCTGGACGGGGGAGACGGACGGGCGCACCTCGGCGGAACGACGCGAGGCGGCAAACTCCGCTATCCAGGGCATCGACACCGCCGTGACGGTGCTCTATCGGGTGCGCGCAGACCTGGTCGGCCAGATGCGACGGAGTGACGACGCGTTCATGGCTGAGCTCCAACGGAAGTACGGTCCGCTTCTCCCGGCTGGTGATCGATGACTACCCGGGCGGAACGTGCGCGGATACCACTTGCGCGTGAGGTCGTGCGGGCTGTGGCTCAAGAACACGGGGTCTGTGTCCGGCCGATTGCCTTGCGGCGCACGGACATCGTGACCGGTGAGACGACCGTGGTCGACGTCCCGTGTGGGGCGACGTTGGCGAGCGTGTGCCCGACCTGTGCCGAGCGGAAGCGGCGGCTGAGGATGGCGCAGTGTCGGGAAGGGTGGCATCTGACCGAGGAACCCATTCAGGAAGCCGACGAGCCGACCGACGAACAGCGCTTGTTGGCCGAACTGCGGGCGGACTGGACCAAGAAGCACGACCTGGCGCGCGGTGATGAGCGGGACGAACTCGCCGAAGACTTGGCCGCGGTCGACGCCGAATTGGCCGACTCCGGCGTACGGGGCAACATCGACCCCGACTCGGTCACACGGCGGGTGCGGTCGACTCGGCGGCGGCAGGATGCTCCGGATCTTCCTCGGCGTGAGGTCGACGCGCGGACGGTCGGCAGGGCGTACACGGCACCGGACGGCAAGGTGTTCCGGCCCTCGTTGTTCGTCACGCTGACGCTGCCGTCGTACGGGCGTGTGCGGCGGGACGGGACACCCGTGGATGCCTCGGCGTACGACTACCGGGCGGCTGCTCGGGACGCGCTGCACTTCTCGAAGCTGGTCGATCGGTTCGTGCAGAACCTGCGGCGCCTGGTCGGCTTCGACGTGCAGTACTTCGCCGCGGTCGAGTATCAACGGCGGCTGGCTCCGCATATCCACCTGGCGATCAGGGGCACGGTCTCGCGCGCCGAACTGCGCCAGGTGGCGGCGGCGACCTATCACCAGGTGTGGTGGCCAGCGTGCGACGAGCCGGTCTATTCGACCGACCTTCCGCCGGTCTGGGACACGGAGTCCGGCGCCTATCTCGACCCGGCGAACGGCGTCGAACTCCCCACCTGGGACGAGGCGTTGGACGACCTGGGCGGCGATGCGGAGCCGATTCACGTCGCCCGGTTCGGGACGCAGGTCGACGCGAAGGGCGTCCTGGTCGGCTCGCCGGACGCGCGCCGCTGCATCGGCTACCTGACCAAGTACCTCAACAAGTCCGCCCACGAGTCCCACGAGGCCCAGAGCGGGGCGCAGCACGCGCACGTGGACCGGCTTGTGGAAGCCCTGCGTTACGAGCCCTGCTCGCCCACCTGCGCGAACTGGCTGCTCTATGGGGTCCAGCCGAAGAACGCTCGCGCGGGCCTGCGGCCTGGCTGCTGCAAGGCCAAAGCCCATCGGCGGACCCACCTCGGCTACGGCGGGCGGCGTGTCCTCGTCTCGCGCAAGTGGTCCGGCAAGACCATGGCCGACCACAAGGCGGAGCGCCGGGCATGGGTGCTGGACCTGGTCGGCCGTGCCGGCGACATTCCGGATCCGAATCGGTTCATCTGGGCTCCGGTCGGCCGTGACGACCCTGACGTCGCACCGCTGTCCCATCGCCTCCTTCGTGCGGTCGCCGAACGGGTGCGGTGGCGCAAGGCGATGGACGACGCGAAAGCACGCGCAGAAGGGACGCTCGACAATTCGGCAACTGCCCGGGGGAGGGCGGCATGACCAGAAGGGCCAAGACTTCGGACGTCGAACTCATGACCGTCCCGGAAGTCCTCGAAGCGCTGGGTGGCCTCTCTCGCCGGACTTTCTACCGCTGGCGTGAACTCGGCTTGGCGCCGGCCTGCCACAAGCTCCCGAATGGCGAACTGCGCGTCACTCGTGAGGCGTTCGCGGAGTGGCTCGACACTCGGGCGGAGGAAGCAGCGTGACGGACAAGACGTACAAGGTCCGGGTCTGGGCCGTGGTCCGGAACCAGAGCAGTAAGAAGAAGCCCTCTTTCGTGGTGCGTTGGACTGTCGCGGGCGAGCCGCAATCAGCGACGTTTGGTACGAAAGGGTTGGTCGACCGGTTCCGTGGACGCCTGATCCGTGCCACCGAGGACGGCGAAGCGTTCGATCTTGAGAGCGGTCTCCCCGAGTCCATGCAGAAGGCCAAACAGGCGACGTCGGCCCTCACCTTCGCGCTCGCCTACATGGACATGAAGTGGCCGGGTGCGGCGGCGAAGTCGCGCGACAGCATGACCGACGCGTTGGCCACGGCTCTGCCCGCGCTCGTGAAGGACAGCGACGGTCGGCCCGACGTCGTGACCCTCCGCCGTGCCCTCCGGCTGTTCGTTCTACCGCCGACTCGCCGGAAGCTCCCTCGGCCCGGCGACATCACCAAAGCGGTTGCCTGGCTCGAAAAGAGGTCTCTGCCCATCACGGGGCTTGCGGACGCCAAGACTGTTCACGGTGTCTTGGACGCGCTCGGTCTCAAGCTCGACGGATCCGCGGCAAGCGCCGAGACGCTTCGCCGTAAGCGCTCGGTCGTCTACAACCTCCTCGACTACGCCGTGGAGCTGGAACACCTTCCGGTGAACCCGATCGACAAGCTCAAGCGCAAGCGCGTCATGGTGGCCTCCTCGGTGGACCGTCGCTCGGTCGCCAACCCGGTTCAGGCTCGCGAACTGCTCGCCGCGGTGACCTACGTCGGCGGACACAAGCGGGCCGGCGGCCGTCGTCTCCGCGCCTTCTTCGCGGTCCTCTACTACGCCGGCACGCGCCCGGCAGAAGCGGTGAACCTGCGGCGCGCCGACTGTGTCTTGCCCACCTCGGGATGGGGCTCGCTCACCCTCCACACCACCCGGCCGGCGGCGGGGAAGACCTGGACGGACAGCGGACAGGCGCACGATGAGCGGGGCCTGAAGCAGCGGGCGGACAAGGACACGCGCCACGTGCCCATCCCTCCGCAACTCGTCGCGATCCTGCTCGCGCACATCGAAGAGTTCGGCACGGCGAAGGACGGTCGGCTCTTCCCGAGCGAACGCCGTGGCGTCCTTGCCTCCTCCACCTACTCCCGAGTGTGGAAGGAAGCACGCAAGCTCGCGCTGACGGAGGAACAAGTGATCTCACCTCTGGCAGCTCGGCCGTACGACCTGCGGCACGCCTGTGCGTCGCTCTGGCTCAACTCCGGAGTGCCGGCCACGGAGGTCGCCGAACGGCTCGGGCACTCGGTGGATGTACTGCTCAAGATCTACGCCAAGTGCATCGACGGACAGCGCGACCTGATCAACCAACGCATCTCGGATGGTCTCGGTGACGAGAGCTGAGCAACCGTCAGACGGCAGGAAGCCCCGGATCACTCCGGGGCTTTCGTCGTGTCGGGGCCACGCCGCACATACGCCAAATACGCGCTGTGACCTGCGGAAACGGCTCCAAGATCATTACGCGCCCATTACGCGCGGGTCGTCCTACGCCTGCACGCACCTGCGCGGGCTGACACACGGAGTGACGAGTGAAAAGAGGCCCCAAAACAAAAACAGCAGCTCACGAGTGATCGTGGCTGCTGAGACTGTTCACGCTGTGTGCCCCTGGCAGGATTCGAACCTGCGCACACGGCTCCGGAGGCCACGCCGTACATGGCCCTGACCTGCATGTTGTACTCAACGCAGTGCTCTGACGTCGACTACGGGCGCAGGATGGGCGCGAACAGTTGAAAGCGGGAGCCAGTGAGAATTGAATCCCCTCACCATAGGCCGCATTTCCGCACGCCCTGTTGGTGGGTGGGATGCGGTTTTGCTTGCTACCGAACTTGGATGGGCGATGTCGGGTAATCGCCTGACAGTCGAAGGTTGGATCCGGTAGGTCTATGCAGGTGAATGCCTCCGACGAGACCCCCGGGGTCAACGACCAGGCCAACCCCGAGGACGGCGAGCCCACCTCCTTCGCCGAGACTGCGAAGAACTGGTACAAGAAGCACAAGCCGAAGATCCTCGCCGTCGCTGTCGTCGCCGTGGGCGTGGCTGTCAGCGCTGTGGTCGTCAGTCGCGCCAAGGGGCAGAACATCGAGGGCATCGAGGATTCCGATCCGGTCTCTGCCCCTGAAACCGTGGACGAGCCTCGTTACTCCCTCAGCCCCTATAACGTTGACAACTTTGTGCGCAAGCTCCCTGATGGCCAGAGCGCTAGCGAGGCAAAACGGACGAAGTACAAGGAGGAGACAGGGGAGGATCTTCCTTCTGGTCATACCTATGTCGATGGGTGGTCTTTCCAGGGCGACTCCCCGGAGGATGGGGAGCCCGATCAACCTGCGGCCTGACTTCCCGTGCGGGTACCGCCGCACGCTGAGCGAAGAGGCGCGGGGCGACCCGCCGCCGGGTCCGCGTGGGCCCACACAGAACCGACACGAGGCCCTACAAAAAGCTTTTCGCTGGCGAAAGACACCTGGGCCCGTTCCGTGTGGGCCCACACGGGGGCCCACACGGACTGTGTGGGCTCATACAGCCCGTGTGGGCCTCTGACCTGCATGTGTGGGCCGTGTGGGCCCACACAGAACACCCCTCCACCCCTCTTAAGAGGGGGTGTGGACCTCTCGTGGCGGTACGAGATGTGAACCGTGTGGGTCCACACGCCGTGAGCACGCGCCGCTATGGCGGGCGGTCGCTACTGGGTAGTGGGTACTGGGGTGTCGGCTACTGGGGTACTGGGGCGTCGCAGGCGGCGACCGCCCACCGCGGGGCGCGCGTGCCTCTCGGCGGCTACTGGGTGTGCCCCCTACCCAGTAGCCGCGAGTGGCGAGTCGGCGCCCAGGTGTCAGAAGCGTCAGGCCGCCAGGCTCGGCCCATTCCCCTGCGCGTGCGCGCGTGACAGGCGTCAGGGGAGTCCTGCTGACGCGCCAGAATCCTTAACAACGTCGGTGAACTATCCTCACACTGGGTAACTGTGCATCCGGGGTGCGCACGCGTGCGGACCGTGCGCACACCCCGTGCGCCTCGCGCGCACGCGCGCGCGTAGGGCCCACTCTCGGCCGTGCGCACACCTCACACCGTGCGCACGCTGGATGCTCGGCCATCACGCTTCGTGTGCGGATCCACTTGCCGCAGTCGGGAGTCTCGGTCCTCTCTCACAACAAGGCGTCGACGATGCTCGACATCGACTCGACTACGGAGACCGCGCCAGCGTTGGCGAGCGATTCGGCTTTCCCGGGCTTGTTCGCGTAGCCGATCGTGGCGATGCCCGCGGCGGTCCCTGCTTCCACATCGCGCGCGGCATCGCCGATGAACACGCACTCTGACGGCTTGGCCACGGCCATCGCGATTGCGTCGTTGAGCAAACGCGGGTTTGGCTTCAGGGACGAAGGGTCGCCGGGGACTCTGCCAAAGACGCCAGCGACGAAGGGCGTCAGGTTGTGGTCATGCAGGTACGCGCGAATCGCGCTCCCGGCGTTGTTGCTAACCACCCAGACTGATCGTCCCCCGTCTGCACACGCCCGCAGCATTTCGCTGGCTCCCGCCGTTGGCAAAGCCGTCTTCGCAGCCTCGTTTTCGGCTCGTTCGAGTAGCCCATCGGCTCGTGGAACAAGGTCTGCGCGTGCGTCGGCGATGCGGCGGAGCAGGGCCAACGGATCACGTTCCCCGGACCATTCGTCGGGCGTCACTTCGCCAGCGGTCCGAAGGTCAGTCACCATGCGCGCAGCAACCTCGGTCGCGGGCAGGCCCGCGAAGATTGAGCAAACGGGGCCGTCGAAGTCCAGAAGCACATGGCTGACTGACCGCAGTACTTCCGCGAGAGGCTGTGACTCCCGAGTCACTTCGCACGCTCGTAGGCGATCGTCTGCCACACGCTGTCGAACCACATCTGCGCTTGTTGGACGTACTGGGAACCCATTGAGGCGTCATCCGGGCCGGCAGTGTGACGAAACAGCGTCGTGTCTTTCCCTGTGACGTCGTAGAACGTTTTCGACTCACCGTCGATCGGGACGGACTTCTCCCGCAGCGGATAGAAGCCGAAGAAGGCTTCCGTCCTGTTCAGGATGTAGAGCTTGAACAGCGAAGACGCGCGGTGCACTTTGACCTGGACACTTGCTGTCTGAATGAGACCCAGCTCGGCAAGCACCTCGACGGAGTGAAGGATGCCTCCGGCGTTGGTCAGAGCAATGTCCCGCGCTCGGTTGCGCAAGGCCGGATCGTCCTCCAGCCCGTCCACGAGGACCGGGACAGCCATGGACGCCGAAGTATCCGGAAGCAGCAACCGGACAGAAATCGACTCGGGTGTGAGTCGGCCAGAGCGGACCTTGTCCAACGGTTCTTGCATGGCGTTGTGCAGCGTTTCGCTGGAGAAGCCCGCAAAGTCGATGGTCACCTGCTGTTCAGTGAACGCCTGTTCCAAGTGCGGGCGAAGGCCCACCGGCCGCTCGGTGCGCTCGCGCACGAACGACCCGCTTCCCTGCCTGGTGACGATCAGCCCTTCATCCTGAAGGATCTTCAGGGCCTTGCTCACCGTCATTCGGGCAACGCCATAGTGCTTCGCCAGCTCCGGGCCTGATGGCAGCTGCTCACCCGGCTGGAACTTCTTCGTGAGGATCTGAGCACGTAGCGCGCTGCTCACCTGCTGGTACGGCGCGCGAGGGTCGTCCGGGTCAAGACTCATGACAGCCATGCTAGGCGACATGGTCAAGGTAGGTAAGTGCGAGAGACTGTTGACCTGCCTAGGCAGGTTGTCTATGTTGTTCATGCCGGTCCAGTGAAGTCCAGGACGGTGCAAGAAGGGCCTTCTTTGGCCTGCGCACAGCTCCGACGGGACGCCTCTACCGCCAAGTGTCGACGTCCCGCCGGGTTCGAACCTCAGTCAGCAAGTTGACCGAAGGACGTGACCAGTATGGCTCGCAGCACGCTCCCGACGCCCAACCGCCTGCCCGACCTCACCGCGGCGCTCTTCCCCGCCGAGCGGCACGCCTTTCCGAGGCTCCCGGTCTGCCGGGTGAGCGTCCACCTGTCCGTCGCGGAGATGGTCGCGGCCCTGTTGGTGTCGGAGTTCATCACGCCGGAGGACATCGCCACGGACGAGCAGGTCCGGTTCGAGATCGCGTCCTCCCTCACGCTGAACGGCTACACCCCGATTCAGCTCATGGTCGGCCGGATGGAGAAGCAGGCGCCGGCCGACTTCGACGCGGACAGCGGCGGCGCCGAGTGGGTGGACCTGTGCCGGGCCCGCGTCCTGGACGTCTTCGGCCACCTGGCCGTCGCCGAGCGGTCCGCCGGTTCCTCCGCCTCGTTCGCCTTGGCGGTGGCCCGATAACCGGGACGGCCACTCTCACCAGGGCCGCACGCAGCTGCGCGTGCGGTACCGCGCTCAGCCGGTACAACGACAACGACCGCTGCGGCGCCTGCCTGACCGCGCACGCCGACGCGATCACCGCGCCGAGGGCCCGCAAGCGGGCCGCCGTGGCGCACACGCCGACCGCCCGGCCATTCACCACGCCGATGCCGACTCGCCCGATGCCCGAACCGCCAGCCTCGACGTTCACGCCGAGCGTGTTCGTCGGTGGCCCGGTGACCGTCGCGGTGGCGGTGGCGCCGGTGGTCGCGGTGGCCGAACTCGCCGCGTTCATGGCCCTTCACGGCGTTCACGACGACCCGGCCACGCTGTCCGCCGACAAGGTGCGTGAGCTGGTGGCGACGTACGTCGGGATGCACGGTGCGTCCGCGACCTTTCGCGCCCCGGAAGCGCTGTGGCGCAGGCAGAACGGGCCTGTCGAGGAGCGTTTCCCGGTGACCGACAACCGCGCTGCCTGGGTTACCGCGATCGGCGCTGCGTACGCCGACGCGCCCCGTTCCTGAACACGCCTGAACGCGGGCACCGGGAACGCTTCCGCGCCTGTTCCCGAGTGTTCCGCGCCGCGCGCCGAGTGCTTCCCGGCGGGCGGTCCGTGAACACCGTGAACGCGGCCCTGAACAGCCCGAACGCACCCGTGAACACGGTCCTCGGGCGTTCCCCGGATCGCGCCCGTAGCGCTTCACCACCGCGTCCGACACGGATCGCCGACCACGCCCGGCGGGCGGGTCGTGAACGCCGTGAACCCCCCCGTGAACGCGTTCCGGACGCGCTTCCCGACCGCTTCCGCGCACTGCTCCCTCAACAGGAGACATCCACGTGAACGTCACTCCTTCCATCCGCCAGTGCGGCCTGTCGGCCGCACTGCTTCCGACGCCGAGAACGCGTCCCGGAAACACGTGGCGCACCTCGAAGCCGTACCTGCGTGCCCGCGTTGTCGAACGCGACGGCCGCGCCTGCTTCTACTGCGCGACCGAACTCGGCGGCGACCGCCCGGCCACGCTGGACCACCTGTGGCCCCGCGCGATCCGCCCGACCGACTCGCCGAACGCGCTCGTCTTGGCCTGCCTGCCCTGCAACCGCGCCAAGGGCCGCAGGGTGCCGTCCAAGCTCGTCCGGGCTCTCGGTCACTCGTGCCCGCCGCCGGTCCGTACGTGGCTCTTCCAGGCCCCGGCGGTCGAAGTCCTGGCGTACCTGCGCCCGTTGTTGCAGGGCCGGTTCCGGCCCGGCCTCGAACCGGGTTCCGTTACGCCTTTCGTTACGTCGGAACCGGTTCCCGCCCGCCGTGAAGTCCCCTGCGGTCCGGGGCGGTTGACGGCAAGAGTCCACCCGGCGTCGGGGCGGGGTGGACTCTTCCTCTCCGATGCGACGCCCGTGCACACCGACATCCGCGAGGAGTCCGCGTGAGCGAGTCGAAGAAGCCGACGCAGGCGAGTGTGTTGCTCGCCATGATCCGGGACCGCTACCGGCCCCTGACGGGCGACGACGGCAACCCGTACGCCGTCAAGCTGGAGGGGCCCAGCATCGCCCTGCCGCTCAGCGGCGGTGGCGGTCTGCGTCAGGTGCTGGCCCGCGCGTTCGCGGAGGAGCACGACGGCAGTGTTCCCGGCGGGGCGGCCCTGACGGACGCGCTCAACGCGTTCGCTGGGCACGCCCTGACCTGCGACCCCGAACCCATCCACCTGCGCGTCGCCGGACACGGGTCGGCCGTGGTGCTCGACCTGGGCACGGCAGACGGCCGGTGCGTGGTGCTGGACGGCGGGGCGTGGTCGATCCAGGCCACCTCGCCCGTGCTGTTCCGCCGGACCAAGCTCATCGGGCCGCTCCCGGATCCGATCCCCGGGGGAGACCTGTCCGGGCTGCGCGCCCTGGTGAACGTCTCCGACGTCGACTGGCCGCTGATCGTGGGCTGGATGGTCGGCGCGCTGCTGCCGGATCTGCCCTACCCGATCCTGGGGTTGCGCGGTCTGCGGGGAACGGCGAAGTCGAACACCACGCGCATGGTCACCCGGATGGTCAGCCCGTCCCCGGTCCCGACCCGATCCACCCCGCGCGACGTCAAGTCCTGGATCATCGGCGCCTACGCCGGATGGATCTCCGGGATCGACAACGTCTCGTTCGTCTCGGACGAGTTCTCGGACTGGTTGTGCCGGGCCTCGACCGGTGAGGGCATGGTCGACCGGGCCCTGTACACCGACTCCGACGTGTCGATCATCAGCTTCCGGCGCCCGATCATCCTCAACGGGATCGAGTTCGCGGGCGGACAGGGCGACCTGGCCAACCGCATGCTCCCGCTCGAACTGCTGCCCATCACCCACCACCGCAGCGAACACGACCTGTGGGCCGACTACCGCCGCGCCCACCCGACCGCACTCGGCGCGCTTCTGGACCTGACGGCCCGTGTCCAGGCAGTTCGTCACACCCTGCCGGAGCCGGGCAACGCCCGCATGGCCGACTTCGCCCGGGTGCTGGTGGCCCTCGACCACATCACGGGCTGGAAGAGCCTCGACCGCTACCTTCACCTGTCCTCCCAGACCGAGGCCGAGTCGCTGTCGGCGTTCGGGGAAGCACTGCGGGACTTCGCCCAACGGGCCTACTGCGGGCGGTGGCAGGGCACTCCGGCCGACCTGTGGGGCGCGCTGACCCCGAAGGACGCCAACGGCGACCCGCGTCCGCCCAAGGGATGGCCCGTGCTGCGGCGCATGCGCGAACAGGTCAAACGCGACCTGCCCGCCCTGCGCTCGTACGGGATCGAGGTGGACCTCGACCAACGGGCGACCGACCGCAACCGGACCCGCCTGGTCATCCTCACGGACAGCGAATTCGTCCATGGGCGGATTTCGTCGTCCGCATCGTCCGCGCCGTCCGGAATGCCCTCTGACCTGCGGAAACGTGTGGACGACGCGGATGAGTCCTCGGTCCGCGCGTTGTCCGCATCGTCCGCAGGGGCCGGCCGTGCGGACGACGCGGACGAAGGCGTGGACGGTGCCGCACCATCCGTTGTCCGCAGCCAATCGCCCTCTGACCAGCATGGATACCCCCGCGCGGACGGCGCGGACGATGCGGACGGCGAAATTCGGGGTCTGACAGAAAACAAGGCCCTCGCCGCCTACAACTCCACGGGAGACCGCAGCCATGGCTGACCCGGCGGCCTTGAAGGGCCGTGACGAGATGCTGACCATCCCTCAGATCATTCGGATCCTGGACGTGCCGCGCGCGACGTTCTACCGGTGGCGTCAGCTCGGGAAGGGACCGAAGGCCATCAAGCTGCCGAACGGGGCCGTGCGCGTGCGCCGGTCCGAGTTCGACCGGTGGTTGTCGGCACACGAGGAGGCCGCGTGACCGCCGGAGCGGCCGAGGGAAGGGGCGCCCGTCCTGGGCGCCCTGCCCCCGCCTCTGACGAGTTCTCGTTCAACGTCCGCCTGTGGCGGGTCGCGAAGTCTGCCAGCAAGTCCGCGCCGTGGCGCCTGCGTTGGCGGGTCGCGGGGTGGCCGGCCAACGAGCAGTTCGCCACGCTGCCTCTCGCGGAGAGCCGCCGGTCGGAGCTGTCGCAGGCGATGCGCCGCGGTGAGGCGTTCCACGTCCTCACGGGCCTGCCCGAGTCCGAGTACCGGGCCGCGCAGGCTGCCCAGGTCGCCCGGGATGCCGAAGAGGAGGAGGTGGCGCCGCCAACTCCGGTGGTCCTGCCAGGGGATGCCCTGTGGCCCGCGTTCAGCCGCGCCTATCTGGGGGTACGGTGGCGGACCCTCGCGGGCAAGAGCCGCGAGGGGATCGCGGACGGGTTGGCCGCCGTTGCCATCGCGATGGTCTCGCCCGACGCGCCGGGGCAACCGGCGCCCCTGGACATCCGGGCGGTCATGCGGTGGATCGCGGTCCCGGACCACACGCCGGACGACCTGTCCGCCGAACTCCTGCCGGTGTGGGAGTGGTTGGAGAAGAACGCCCGGCCGGTATCGGCTCTGGAGGATCCCGCCGTCGTCCGGGAGGTCCGCTACCGGGTGACGTACAAGCTGGACGGCGGCCCGGCCGGGGCCGAGACGGTCAAGCGGAGACGGCGGGCCCTGCAAGGCGCTGTGGCGTACGCCCGGGAGATCGGGGCGCTGACCGGTGATCCCTTCGCCGGTGGGTGGTCCAAGCTGGGGACGACGATGCGCCCGATCGACCGCCGGTCGCTGCCGAATCCCACGCAGGCTCAGCAGCTGCTGACGGCCGTCTCGTACGTCGGTTCGTGGGACCGGATGCGGGGGCGCCGCCTGGTGGCGTTCTTCGCCGTCATGTACTTCGCCGCCCTGCGCCCGGCCGAGGTGGTGGGGCTGAGGGTGGGCGACTGTGAGCTTCCCGAGTTGGGGTGGGGCGTCCTGACGCTCTGGGAGACGCGCCCGGTCTCGGGCAAGCGGTGGACCGACAGCGGGACGCGGCACGACAAGCGCGGCTTGAAGGGTCGGGAGCCGGGGACGGATCGTCCGGTGCCCATTCCGCCGGTCCTGGTGGCCATCCTCCGAGCGCACCTTGAGGAGTTCGGTACCGCGAAGGATGGGCGCGTGTTCGGGAACGAGCGGGGCGAACTGGTCGGGACTTCCACGTACTGGCGGGTCTGGCAGGAAGCGCGGGAGTTTGCCCTGCCTCCTGCTCGGGTGCGCTCGATCCTCGCCGAGAAGCCCTACGCCCTCCGGGCCGCAGCCATCACCCGATGGCTGAACGCCGGGGTGCCCGTCGCCGAGGTGGCACGCAGGGCGGGCAACTCGGTGGAGGTTATCCACAAGCGGTACCAGGGGTGCCTGGACGGCGGGGAGGAGGCCGCGAACCGGGCGATCGAGCGGGCCCTGGAGGAGCCGACCACCTAGCCCGGGAAGCTGGGCGCAGGATGGGCGCGGACAGCGCAGCACAACGAGAAGCGCCCGGACTCAGTGGGACTGGGTCCGGGCGCTTCGTCTTGGCGTTTCTGCTGGTCAAGTCCAACTAGCACACTCTGACCTGCTTGTGCCCCTGGCAGGATTCGAACCTGCGCACACGGCTCCGGAGGCCGTTGCTCTATCCCCTGAGCTACAGGGGCTCGGGTGACGTGAACATTACCAGCTCCGGGGAGTGGGTTGCGAAGGGGTTGGGGGGAGGCGGGGGTGAGATGTGCGGATCGGGCCCGCGGGTGGGGGTGGGGGGCCTAATCTCACTGGCGTGGGCGGGATTGGTGGTGAGGCGGCGCGGGTGCTTGTCGTGGATGACGACGAGGTGATTCGGCGGCTGATCGCGGTCAATCTGCGGCTGGAGGGGTTCGTGGTGAGTACCGCGTGTGATGGTGAGGAGTGTTTGCGGCTCGTGCACGAGGTGCGGCCGGATCTGGTCACGCTCGATGTGGTGATGCCGCATTTGGATGGGATCGGGACTGCCGCTCGGTTGCGGGCGGATCCGCGGACCAGTGGGTTGAAGATATTGATGATCAGTGCCTGTGCGCAGGACGAGGATTTTTCGCGGGCTCGGGCGGTGGGGGTCGACGGGTATCTGACCAAGCCGTTTCATCCCGAGCAGTTGATTCGGCTCGTGCGCGCGTTGTCGCCGGAGCCGGAGCCGGAGCCGGAGCCGAGGCCCGAGCCCGAGCCCGGGCCGGATTCCGTCGCCGACGGCCCGCTCGATCCCCCGCCCGGTTCCCCGGCGGAAGTCTCACCCGAATGACCGACCCCGCCCGCCGGGTGGGTTGGTCCGCGGGTCGCCTACGCTTGTGCCCGTGACCCCCGCAGAGCTTTCGCAGTCAGTGTTGTCCGCGGTTCGTGCCGCCGTCGAGGCGGGCGAGCTCGCCGTTGCCGTGCCCGAGAGCACGACGGTCGAGCGACCCAAGAACCGTGAGCACGGGGACTACGCGACGAACATCGCGTTGCAGCTCGCGAAGCCGGCCAAGCGACCGCCGCGCGAGATCGCCGAGTTGCTGGCCGTGCGGATCGCGCAGGCGCCCGGTGTGGCCAAGGTCGACGTCGCCGGCCCCGGGTTCCTGAACATCACGTTCGACACCGCCACCCAGGGCGAGCTGGCCCGCTCCATCGTCGAGGCCGGCGCCGAGTACGGCAGCAACAACGCGTTCGACGGACTCAAGATCAACCTGGAGTTCGTGTCGGCGAACCCGACCGGGCCGATCCACATCGGTGGCGTGCGCTGGGCCGCCGTCGGCGACTCGCTCGGGCGGATCCTGCGCGCGTCCGGCGCGGACGTGACCACCGAGTACTACATCAACGACGCCGGCGTGCAGATCGACAAGTTCGGCAAGTCGCTGATGGCGGCGGCGAACGGTCGCCCCGTCCCCGAGGACGGCTACGTCGGTGCGTACATCAACGACATCGCCGCCGACATCCTCGCCGAGCAGCCCGATGTGCTGAGCCTGGCCGAGGCCGAGCAGGAGAAGGTCTTCCGGGCCACCGGGCTCAAGCTGATGGTCGCCGAGATCCAGCGCTCGATGGAGAACTTCGGCGCGCACTTCGACGTGTGGTTCTCCGAGACCACGCTGCACGAGTCCGGCGCGGTGGAGAAGGCGATCGAGCGGCTGCGCGAGCAGGGCCACGTCTACGACGACAACGGCGCGATCTGGCTGCGCACCACGGACTACGGGGACGACAAGGACCGGGTCCTGATCAAGTCCGACGGCGAGAAGACCTACTTCGCCTCCGACGCCGCGTACTACCTGAACAAGCGCGACCGCGGCAACGAGGTCGCCGTCTACATGCTCGGCGCCGACCACCACGGCTACGTCGGGCGGCTCAAGGCGATCGCGGCCTGCGCGGGCGACGACCCCGAGCGCAACATCGAGATCATCGTCGGCCAGTTCGTGAAGATGATGCGCGCCGGCGAAGAGGTCCGGATGTCCAAGCGCGCGGGCAACATCATCACCATCGACGACGTCGTCGAGTGGATCGGCGTCGACGCCGCGCGGTACTCGCTGGCGCGCTCGTCCACCGACTCCACCATCACGCTGGACATCGACATCCTCACGTCGCACAAGAACGAGAACCCCGTGTTCTACGTTCAGTACGCGCACGCCCGGATGTCCGCCGTCGAGCGCAAGGCGGCCGAACGCGGCATCGTCAAGGGCGAGTTCAAGCCCGAGCTGCTGTCCACCGAGTGGGAGTCCGACCTGCTCGGCATGCTCGGCGAGTTCCCGCGGGTGGTCGCCAAGGCCGCCGAGATGCGCGAGCCGCACCACGTCGCGCGTTACCTGGAGCAGTTGGCCGGCACGTATCACCGCTTCTACGACCACTGTCAGATCCTGCCCAAGGGCGAGGAAGAGGTCACCGACCTGACGCACGCCCGAATGTGGTTGGCCGAGGCCACGAAAACCGTGGTGGCCAACGGCCTCGCCCTGCTCGGGGTGTCCGCCCCCGAGCGCATGTGACGGATCGTCACAACGCAGGCGACGACAGGCCGAAGGCCGGGCACATGCCCGGCCTTCGGCCGTTCCCGACCACGGGCCGCCACCCACCGCACGCCACTCACCGCCCCACCGCAGGCACCCGCCGCGGCACCACACGCAAACCGCCGCACCCGCCACACCGCCGCACACCACCCACCCCACACCGACGCCCTCACCCCACGGGGAGCACCACGACATGAGCCGCTCCGCCCACCCCGCCGGTCCCCGCCACGCGGACGTCCTGCCCGACGGCGCGCCGCCGATCGCGCCCGAGGACCTGACCCTGCTCGACCCGAAGATCTGGCCCGCCGGCGCCGAGCGCGGCGCCGACGGCGTGGTCACCATCGCCGGCCTGGACGTGCGCGAACTCGCCCGGGAGTTCGGTACGCCCGCCTACATCCTCGACGAGGCCGACTTCCGGGCCCGCTGCCGCGCCTGGCGCGAGGCGTTCGAGGGCGCCGACGTGTTCTACGCGGGCAAGGCGTTCCTGTGCCGCGCGCTGGTGCGCTGGATCGCCGAGGAGGGCCTGAACCTGGACGTGTGTACCGCCGGCGAGCTGGCCGTCGCACTGTCCGCGGGCATGGACCCGGCCCGGATCGCCTTCCACGGCAACAACAAGTCCGGGGCCGAGCTGGACCGCGCGCTGGAGGTCGGCGTCGGCCGGATCGTGGTCGACTCGTTCGAGGAGATCAGCCGGCTGGCCTTCCTGGCCGACCGGCGCGGCGTCACGCAGAAGGTGCTGGTCCGGATCACCGTCGGGGTCGAGGCGCACACCCACGAGTTCATCGCCACCGCGCACGAGGACCAGAAGTTCGGCTTCTCGCTTGCCGACGGCCGAGCGGCCGAGGCGGTGCGCCGGATCCGCAAGCTCGAGTCGCTCGAACTGGTCGGCCTGCACTCGCACATCGGCTCGCAGATCTTCGACACGGCCGGCTTCGAGGTCGCCGCGCGCCGGGTGGTCGGCCTGCTGGTCGCGGTGCGCGACGAGCACGGCGTCGAACTGCCCGAGATCGACCTCGGCGGCGGCCTGGGCATCGCCTACACCTCCGCCGACGACCCGCAGTCGCCCGCGGTGATCGCCGCCTCGCTGCTGGACATCGTGCGCCGCGAGTGTGCCACCGCCGGCCTGGCGGTGCCGCGTCTGTCGGTCGAACCCGGCCGCGCGATCGCCGGGCCCGGCACCTTCACGCTGTACGAGGTGGGCACGATCAAGCCGCTGGAGGGCCTGCGCACCTACGTCAGCGTGGACGGCGGGATGTCGGACAACATCCGCACCTCGCTCTACGACGCCGAGTACAGCGTGACGCTCGTCTCACGCGCGAGCGACGCGGCGCCGATGCTCTCCCGCGTGGTGGGTCGGCACTGCGAGTCCGGCGACATCATCGTCAAGGACGCCTACCTGCCCGCCGACCTGGCCCCCGGCGATCTGCTCGCGGTGCCCGCCACCGGCGCCTACTGTCGCTCGATGGCGAGCAACTACAACCACGTGACCCGCCCGCCGGTGATCGCGGTGCACGACGGCAGCGCACGCGTGATCGTGCGGCGCGAGACCGAGGAGGACCTGCTCCGCCTCGACATCGGCTGAGCGGACTCCGGCAACCGAGCGCCGCCGCCGGCGGCAGGACGAGAACAACGAAACAACAGCAACGAAACAAGAGCGAAGAAACGCAACGCAGCACAACGAAACAAGAGCAACGCAATGATCGGGGGTCACCGCGCGGTGGCCCCCGGGCCCGGGAGAAAATCCCGCGGCCAGCCTGTGAGGCCGCAAGAATTGTCGTCTCGGATCCTGGACCGGCCCTGGTTCGGCCCATGATCCGAGCGACACTTGTCGGCACTGCCTGTCTCCGGAATTCCCCCGGACGGCAGACTCGGACAACCTTTGTCTTCGAGAAGTGAGGTCGGATGATGCGTACGCAGCCGCTGAAGGTGGCGCTGCTCGGTTGTGGTGTGGTCGGCTCCGAAGTGGCCCGCATCATGACGACGCACGCGACCGACCTCGCCGCCCGAATCGGGGCCCCGATCGAGCTCGCCGGCGTGGCCGTGCGCCGCGCCGGGCGCGAGCGCGCGGGCATCGACCCCGCGCTGATCACCACCGACGCGGTGGAACTGGTCAAACGCGACGACATCGACGTGGTGGTCGAGGTGATCGGCGGCATCGAGCCCGCCCGCGGCCTGATCCTGTCCGCGATGGAGCACGGCGCCTCGGTGGTCTCCGCCAACAAGGCGCTGCTGGCCGAGGACGGCTCCACGCTGCACGCCGCCGCCGCGAAACACGGCGTGGACCTCTACTACGAGGCCGCCGTCGCCGGCGCGATCCCGCTGCTGCGTCCGCTGCGCGAGTCGCTCGCCGGGGACAAGGTCGAACGGGTCCTGGGCATCGTCAACGGCACCACCAACTTCATCCTGGACCGGATGGACTCCACCGGTGCGGGCTTCGCCGAGGCGCTCGACGAGGCCACCGCGCTGGGCTATGCCGAGGCCGACCCCACCGCCGACATCGAGGGCTTCGACGCCGCAGCCAAGGCCGCGATCCTGGCCGGTCTGGCGTTCCACACCCGGGTGACCGCCGCCGACGTGTACCGCGAGGGCATCACCGAGGTCAGCGCCGCCGACGTGGCCAGTGCCAAGGCGATGGACTGCGTGGTCAAGCTGCTGGCGATCTGCGAGCGCGGCGCCGACGGGCAGAGCGTGAGTGCCCGCGTGCACCCGGCGATGATCCCGCGTACGCACCCGCTCGCGTCCGTGCGCGAGGCGTACAACGCGGTCTTCGTCGAGTCCGAGGCGGCCGGCCAGTTGATGTTCTACGGCCCCGGCGCGGGCGGCGCGCCGACCGCGAGCGCGGTGCTCGGCGACCTGGTCGCGGTCTGCCGGAACAAGCTTTCCGGCGCGACCGGGCCCGGCGAGTCGGCCTACGCACAGCTGACCCCGCAGCCGGTGGGCATCGTCCGCACCCGCTACCACCTCAGCCTGGACGTGGCCGACCGGGCCGGCGTGCTGTCCCAGGTGGCCGCGGTATTCGCCCAGCACGACGTGTCCATCGACACGGTCCGTCAACAGGGCCGGGACGGGGATGCCACACTCGTGATCGTCACCCATACCGCGACCGACGCCGCGCTCGCGGCGACCGTCGCCGATCTGCGCGGTATGGACATCGTCCGTGACATCGCCGGCATCATGCGGGTCGAAGGGGAGTAGAGGGACCGTGAGCGCGCTCAAGGAAGGCGTCCGCACCACTCAGTGGCGCGGGGTCATCGAGGAATACCGCGACCGCCTGCCGGTCTCGGTGAACACACCCGTGGTCACCCTGCGTGAGGGTGGTACGCCGCTGGTCCCGGCCCAGGTGCTCTCCGAGCGCACGGGATGTGAGGTTCACCTCAAGGTCGAGGGCGCCAACCCGACCGGGTCCTTCAAGGACCGCGGCATGACGATGGCGATCTCCAAGGCCAAGGAGGAGGGCGCCCGGGCGGTCATCTGCGCGTCCACCGGCAACACCTCGGCCTCCGCCGCCGCCTACGCGGTGCGCGCCGGGATGGTCTGCGCCGTGCTGGTGCCGCAGGGCAAGATCGCGCTGGGCAAGATGGGCCAGGCCCTGGTGCACGGCGCGCGCATCCTCCAGGTCGACGGCAACTTCGACGACTGCCTCACGCTCGCCCGCGATCTGGCCGAAAAGTATCCGGTCGCGCTGGTGAACTCGGTCAACCCGGTCCGCATCGAGGGCCAGAAGACCGCCGCCTTCGAGATCGTCGACATGCTCGGCGACGCGCCCGACATCCACGTGCTTCCGGTGGGCAACGCGGGCAACATCACCGCGTACTGGAAGGGCTACAACGAATACGCGGCCGACGGCCTGTCCGCCCGCCGCCCCCGCATGTGGGGCTACCAGGCGGCCGGTTCGGCACCGCTGGTCAACGGCGCGCCGGTGCTCTCGCCGCAGACGATTGCCACCGCGATCCGGATCGGCAACCCTGCCTCGTGGGACTTCGCGATCGCCGCGCGGGACGAATCGGGGGGCCACATCGAGTCGGTGACCGACCGTCAGATCCTTTCGGCGTATCGCCTCCTGGCCGCGCAGGAGGGCGTCTTCGTCGAGCCGGCGTCCGCCGCGAGTGTGGCCGGATTGCTCCAGGCGGCCGAACAGGGTCGCGTCGACCCGGGCCAGCGGATCGTCTGCACGGTCACCGGCAACGGCCTCAAGGACCCGGACTGGGCGGTGGCCGGCGCGCCCAAGCCCGTCGTGGTCCCGATCGACGCCTCTGCCGCAGCCGCACAACTCGGCCTCGGCTGACCCGCGACACCCATCGGCGGCGCGGACGCCCGCTCCCGGCACCCGGCCGGAAAGCGACCCGCGCCGCCGCACCCCGGCACCGGTAGAAAAATTCGGCCCCGGTCCGGGAAGCCGATCCCGGGAAGCCGACCCAGGGAAGCCGACTCCGGGAAAGCCGACCCGGCACCCGCCGCCGAAAGCGGTCGCGCCCCACCTTTGCCGTACACGGGAACACACCGGGACGGTCGATGATCATCCGTCGACCGCTCCCGGACCCTTTGGATCCCGATTCCGGTACCAATCCCACGACGCGGTGGTTACGGTGTCCCGCGAGGGAACGCACCTTCGGTAGGCTGATCACCGGACGCGACTTTGCACTCGTTCCGCGGCGCATGTCGCCCGAGTCTCGCGTCTGTTCCTGCCGTTCCGCAGCACCCGCGATTTCCCGAATGCGCCACCGGTTCGGACCGTCCCGTGAAGGTGCCCGGAACTCCACGAGGAGGAGTGTCCACGCGTATGGCCGGCCCCGCATTCCGTGCCGCCCCCGTCCGGGTTCGCATCCCGGCCACGAGCGCCAACCTGGGCCCCGGGTTCGACGCGTTCGGACTCGCGCTCGGACTGTACGACGACGTCGCCGTCCGGGTCGCGGACGAGGGTTTGTCGATCGACATCGCAGGCGAGGGCGCCGACGACCTGTCCCGGGACGAGAACCACCTGGTCGTGCGCGCGGCCTACGCCGCGTTCGAGGCGATGGGCGGCCGACCGCCCGGCCTGGACGTCGTGTGTGCCAACCGCATCCCGCACGGGCGCGGACTGGGCTCGTCCGCCGCGGCCATCTGCGCGGGCGTGATCGCGGCCCGGGCGCTGACGATAGGCGGCGCCGAGCGGCTCGACGACGAGGCCACCCTGGCCCTGGCGACCGAGCTCGAAGGCCACCCGGACAACGTCGCGGCGTGCCTGCTCGGCGGCTTCACCATCGCCTGGACCGACGAGGACGGCCCCAAGGCGGTGCGATCGACCCCCGACCGGGGTATATCTCCCGTCGTGTTCGTACCCGCGGTTCCACTGTCCACCGAGGTCGCGCGCGGTCTGCTGCCGGCCAAGGTGACGCATCGCGACGCCTCGGCGAACGCGGGGCGCGCCGGCCTGCTGGTCACCGCGCTGACCTCGCGTCCGGACCTGCTGTTCGCCGCGACCGAGGACCGGCTGCACCAGACCTACCGTGCGCCCGCGATGCCCGCGAGCGCCGAATTGATCGACAAGCTGCGCGCACAGGGGATGGCCGCGGTCGTCTCCGGCGCGGGGCCGACCGTGCTCGCCCTGGTCACGCACGACCGCGTGGACGAGGCGATCGGCAGCGCCGGGCCCGATTGGGTGGTTCGGCAACTGGATGTGGACGGGGCCGGAGCAAGCGTCATGCCACTGGCGTGACCTGCGTACTCGCTGTTCGTTGGCAGTACGCCCGGTAGGCGGGAGCCGGCCCGACGGCGGACCCGGCGTGGCCGGGCGAGCGGTCGGCGACGGTGGTGGGTCCGTTCACTCCACTGCACTACCGCTGGAAAAAAGGGCTGCGCCGGGGGAGCGATGGGGTGGGGGAATGTCTCTTGGGTCCGGTAGTGTTAGCGTCATCACCGCACCAGATCCCCCACCCGCATAGGGTTGGGCGCGTTCGGTGCTCTGTGGCCACGATCCTTTGGGAGTCTCCCCTCCTGCCTGTCCTTCGTGACGAACGTGGCTCCCCGAAACAGACCGGCGGAACCACCGCGCCGCGTCGAGCTCATCCCGGGGACCCGAGGGCTTTTCCTCTCCAGGAAATCGAGCCCCTACAGGAATACGAGCCCCCACAGGCACACATGAGCCCGATCCTCGCAGTACTGGGCACATTTTCGACGATTCCCGCCATCCGGCGGACCACCGCACCGGACCGCACTGGAAGCGGGACGGACAGCACAACCGGTCGCCGAGCCCCCTCAAGGCCGACGCCCGCTCCAGGGAAGGACCCTTCGTGAGCGACACCACCGAACTCATGGACGCAACGCCACAGGCCGCGTCCGCCTCGGGTGACGCGGCTGCCACCGCGGACGCCCCCGCTCCCGCCACGCGGCGCCGCCGCTCGACGGGCACCGGCCTCAACGGCATGGTGCTGGCGGAGCTGCAGCAGGTCGCCACCGGTCTGGGCATCAGCGGCACCGGTCGCATGCGCAAGAGCCAGCTGATCGAGGCCATCCAGGCGAAGCAGGGTGGTTCGGACGCCGCTCCCGCTGCCGCCACGAAGCCCGCCCGGGCCACCCGGGCCAAGGCCGCCGCCGTCGCCGCCGACAACGGCGCGGCGCCCGTCGAGGCCGCCCCGGCAGCAGCGGCGCCCGCCGAGGCACCGGTCGCGGAGGCGCCCACCCGGGCCCGTCGCGCCGCCCGCACGCGGGTCGCGGTCGAGGCACCGCAGATCGAGATTCCCGAGCAGGCCGCCGCCGAGGCGCCCACCAACGGCCGCACCCGGCGTGAGCAGGGCGAGGCGACGGCCGAGGCCACCGAGGCCCCGACCCGCCGCCGCGGCGAGCGCACCGAGCGTGCCGAGCGCCCCGGCGCCGGTGACGACCAGGGCGAGCAGCGCGAGGGCGGCGAGCGGGAAGGCCGCCGCGAGCGTCGCGAGCGCGGCCAGAACCGGCGCGACCGCGGCGAGCGCAACAACGAGCGCGGCGGCGAGCGCGCCGAGCGCCCGGAGCGTGGCGAGCGGGCCGAGCGCGGCGACCGCAACAACGAGCGCGGCGAGCGTGGCGAGCGCGGCAACGACCGCGCCGAGCGGGCCGATCGTGGCGGCGAGCGCGGCAAGCAGCAGCAACAGCAGCAGCAGGACAACGACCCGATGGGTCCGGACGACGACTTCGAGGGCGGCGGCCGTCGGCGTCGTGGCCGTTACCGCGACCGCAACCGTCGCCGCGGCGGCCGCGAGGGCTTCGAGACCAACGAGCCCGTGCTGGCCGACGACGACGTCCTGGTGCCCGTCGCGGGCATCCTGGACATCCTCGACAACTACGCCTTCGTGCGGACCTCGGGCTACCTGCCCGGCTCCAACGACGTGTACGTCTCGCTCGCCCAGGTCCGCAAGAACGGCCTGCGCAAGGGTGACGCGATCGTCGGCGCGGTGCGTCAGCCGCGCGACGGCGAGCGTCGGGAGAAGTTCAACGCGCTCGTGCGGCTGGACACGGTCAACGGCATGGAGCCGGAACAGGCGCGGCAGCGCTCCGACTTCAACAAGCTGACCCCGCTCTACCCGCAGGACCGGCTCCGCCTGGAGACCGACTCCAGTGCGCTGACCACGCGGATCATCGACCTCGTGTCGCCGATCGGCAAGGGCCAGCGCGGTCTGATCGTCGCGCCGCCCAAGGCGGGCAAGACGATGGTGCTCCAGGCGATCGCGAATGCGATCACCGTGAACAACCCCGAGTGCCACCTGATGGTCGTGCTCGTGGACGAGCGCCCCGAAGAGGTCACCGACATGCAGCGCTCGGTCAAGGGCGAGGTCATTTCCTCGACCTTCGACCGGCCCGCCGAGGACCACACGATCGTCGCCGAGCTGGCCATCGAGCGGGCCAAGCGTCTGGTCGAGCTGGGCCACGACGTGGTCGTGCTGCTCGACTCGATCACCCGCCTGGGCCGCGCGTACAACCTCGCGGCGCCCGCCTCCGGCCGCATCCTGTCCGGTGGTGTCGACTCGACCGCGCTCTACCCGCCGAAGAAGTTCTTCGGCGCGGCGCGCAACATCGAGAACGGCGGCTCGCTGACCATCCTGGCCACCGCGCTCGTCGAGACCGGCTCGCGGATGGACGAGGTGATCTTCGAGGAGTTCAAGGGCACCGGCAACATGGAGCTCAAGCTCGACCGCAAGCTCGCCGACAAGCGGATCTTCCCGGCGGTGGACGTGGACGCGTCCAGCACCCGCAAGGAAGAGATCCTGATGGCCTCGGACGAACTCGCGGTCGTCTGGAAGCTGCGTCGGGTGCTGCACGCCCTCGACCAGCAGCAGGCCATCGAGCTGCTCCTGGACAAGATGAAGAAGACCAAGAGCAACGGCGAGTTCCTCATGCAGATCCAGAAGACCACGCCGATGCCGAACGACTAGTTCGTTCGACTGCTCGTCTCGACGCACGACAAGACAAAGGCACGGCGTCGGCCGGGAGGGAATGCCACGACCTCGATCGTGGTTGGGCGGTACAGACCCTGATTTGGGTCCGGTCGCCCCCTCCTGGCAGACTGCTCTGTCGGCCCCGGTTCACGTGACGCCCGCTCGGGCGTACGACCCGGCGCCCTCCCGAACCTCAAGGAGACTCCTGTGAAGCCCGACATCCACCCCGAGTACGTGGAGACCACCGTCACCTGTGGCTGTGGCTCGACGTTCACCACGCACAGCACCGCGACCAGCGGCCAGATCCGCGTCGAGGTCTGTTCGCAGTGTCACCCGTTCTACACGGGCAAGCAGAAGATCCTCGACACGGGTGGCCGTGTGGCGCGCTTCGAGAAGCGCTTCGGCAAGCAGCCGGTGGCCGGCAACAAGTAGCGACCCTGCGGCGCCGGACGAGCGGTGGGCCTTGTCCAAGGCCCGCCCGCTCCTCCGGCGCCGTTCGTTTGTCCGCCCGTCCGGCGTCCCGCCGATCCCGCCACCGTGACACCGATCCCGCCGAGTTCGCGGCCATACCCCAGAGGAGCCCCCCAGTGTTCGAGGCGATGGACGACCTGCTCGCCGAGCACGCCGACCTGGAGCGACAGCTCGCCGATCCGGCCGTGCACACGGACCAGACGCGCGCCCGCAACCTCGGGCGGCGCTACGCCGAACTGGGGCCGATCGTGGACGCCTACCGGCAGTGGTCCAGTGCCGCCGACGACGTCGAGGCCGCCCGCGAACTGGTCGCCGAGGACCCGGACTTCGCCGCCGAGGCGGAGGAGGCCGAGCAGCGCCGCGAGGAGTGCGCGGAGAAGCTGCGCCGGCTGCTCGTGCCGCGCGACCCGGCCGACGACAAGGACGTGATCCTGGAGGTCAAGGCGGGCGAGGGCGGCGAGGAGTCGGCCCTGTTCGCCGGCGACCTGCTGCGGATGTACCTGCGCTACGCCGAGCGGGCCGGCTGGAAGACCGAGATCCTCGAATCCAACGAGTCCGATCTCGGCGGCTACAAGGACGTCCAGGTCGCGGTCAAGACCAAGGGCAACCCCGCACCCGGCGAGGGCGTCTACGCCCGGCTGAAGTTCGAGGGCGGCGTGCACCGCGTCCAGCGTGTGCCCGCCACCGAGTCGCAGGGCCGCATCCACACCTCCGCGGCCGGCGTCCTGGTGTTGCCCGAGGCCGAGGACGTCGAGGTCGAGATCAATGCCAACGACCTGCGCATCGACGTCTACCGCTCGTCCGGCCCCGGCGGCCAGTCGGTCAACACCACCGACTCCGCGGTGCGCATCACGCACCTGCCGACCGGCATCGTGGTCTCCTGCCAGAACGAGAAGAGCCAGCTCCAGAACAAGGAGTCGGCGATGCGCATCCTGCGCGCCAGAATGCTCGCCGCGGCCCAGGAGGAGGCCGACAAGGAAGCCTCCGACGTGCGTCGCAGCCAGGTCCGCACGGTGGACCGCTCCGAGCGCATCCGCACGTACAACTTCGCGGAAAACCGGATTTCCGACCACCGCGTGGGCTACAAGGCGTACAACCTGGACCAGGTGCTCGACGGCGATCTCGATCCGGTCATCCAGGCGTGTGTGGACGCCGACATGGCCGCTCGGCTCGCCCACCAATAACGGAGACGAGATGAATCTGCTGCTCGCCGAGGTGGCCCAGGCCACCCTGCGACTGGCCGACGCGGGCGTTCCCTCTCCGCGCTTCGATGCCGAGGAACTCGCGGCGTTCGTGCACGGCGTCAAGCGCGGCGCCCTGCACACCGTCGCCGACGGCGACTTCGACGCGCGGTTCTGGGAGGCCATCGCGCGCCGGGAGGCCCGTGAGCCGTTGCAGCACATCACCGGGCGCGCGTTCTTCCGCTACCTCGAACTCCAGGTGGGACCCGGCGTGTTCGTGCCCCGCCCGGAGACCGAGGTGGTGGTCGGCTGGGCGATAGACGCGCTGCGCGCGATGGACGTGGCCGAGCCGCTCGTGGTCGACCTGTGCACCGGCTCCGGCGCGATCGCGCTCGCCGTCGCCCAGGAGGTGCCGCGCTCGGTCGTGCACGCGGTCGAGCTGGACCCGGACGCCCACCGCTACGCCACGCGCAACGCGAGCGGCTCGCGGGTGATCCTGCATCGGGGCGACGCGCTCGCCGCGCTGCCGGCCCTGGACGGCACGGTCGACCTGGTGATCAGCAATCCGCCCTACGTGCCGCTGGACGAGCGGGACGAGATGGCGCCCGAGGCCCGCGACCACGATCCCGAACTGGCGTTGTTCTCCGGGCCGGACGGGCTGGACTTCATCCGGATCCTGTCCAAGACCGCCTACCGGCTGCTGCGCCCGGGGGGCCTGGTGGTGGTCGAGCACGCGGACACCCAGGGCGGCGCGGTGCCATGGATCTTCAACGAGGAAGCCGGTTGGGTGGACGCGGCCGACCACCGCGACCTGACCAATCGCCCACGCTTCACCACCGCCCGCAAGGAAGGCGCGTGAACCGCGCGCCGCGCAGAACCCCCGCAGCACCCGCACCACTGGTACCACCCGTATCGCCTGTACCGCCCGTACCGCTTCAGGAGGTAAGTGCCCGATGAGCCGACGCTACGACTGCTCCGACGCGATGGACCGTGGGCTCGGGCTGCGTGAGGCGACCGGGTCGATCAAGCGCGGCGACCTGGTCGTGCTGCCGACGGACACCCTGTACGGCATCGGCGCGGACGCGTTCACCCCGCACGCCGTGCACGCGTTGCTGGACGCCAAGGGTCGGGGCCGCAACATGCCCTCGCCCGTACTGGTCGGCTCGCCGAACACGTTGCACGGACTGGTCACCGGCTTTCCCGAGGTGGGTTGGGAACTGGTCGACGCGTTCTGGCCGGGCGCGCTCACCATCGTCGCGTTCCACCAGCCGTCGCTGATGTGGGACCTGGGCGATACGCGCGGCACGGTCGCGGTGCGGATGCCGCTGCACCCGGTCGCGATCGAGTTGCTCACCGAGACCGGCCCGCTGGCGGTCAGCAGCGCGAACCGCTCCGGCAATCCGGCCGCGACCACGGTCGACGAGGCCGAGGCCCAGCTCGGCGACTCGGTGTCGGTGTACCTGGACGGCGGCACGTGCCCCTCGACCGCGCCGTCCTCGATCATCGATCTGACCGCCGGCCGCCCCCGGCTGCTGCGTGAGGGCGCCCTGTCGCTGGACACGTTGCGCGAGGTCGTACCCGACCTGGAGGGCGTGAATTGACCCCGCCACCACCCGTGGGGCATTCCTACGGGCCGTACGGGTCCGCGGCCGATTCGTTTCGGATCCTGTTCGTGTGCACGGGGAGCATCTGTCGCTCGCCGATCGCCGAGCGGCTCGCGCGGCTCGGCCTGGAGCGCCGGCTCGCCGCCGACGACGCGGTCCGGCTCAGCGTGCAGAGCGCCGGGACCTGGGGGCACGAGGGTGCGCCGATGGAGCCGCACGCCGCCGAGGTGCTGCTCGAATACGGCGCCGATCCGGGCGACTTCCACGGCCGCGAGCTGCTCGACGAGCACGTCGCCGAGGCGGACCTGGTGCTCACCGCGACGCTCGACCACCGCGCGCACGTGGTGTCCATGGGGCATGCCTCGGGCCTGCGCACGTTCACCCTCAAGGAGTTCACCCGGCTGGTCGCGGTGCTGGAGCGGGCGCCCTACCCCGAGCGCGATCTGGTCCAGCGCGGTCGCTCGTTGGTGCGGGCCGCGGCGGCGTTGCGGGGTCGGTTGGCCGCGCCCGATCCCGAGTGGGACGAGGTGGCCGACCCGTACGGCGCGCCGCTGAGCGTCTTCCGGGCCTGTGCCTCCGACATCGGATCGGCCCTGGACCCGGTGCTCACCGCGCTCACCGGTCACCCCGCGCACAGCCTCTGACCGAGCGTCGGCGCGCGGGCCGTGAGCGGACGCCTCGCGCGGGCGGCAACGGGCCCGAATCGGCCCGCGAAGAGCCTGTCGGTGCCCCGACCCCCGGCCTATGGTGGAGACCGTCCCTGCGGCCTTGAGGAGCAGTCCCATGGGCACTCCCGACTCCACGCCAACTCCCTTCTGGGGGCCGGACTTCGCCGCCCTGCACGAGGCGGATCCGGAGATCGCCGAGGTGCTCCTGGGCGAGTTGGCCCGGCAACGCGGCGGCCTGCAACTGATCGCCGGCGAGAACTTCACCTCCCCGGCGGTGCTGGCCGCACTCGGCAGCACGCTCGCCAACAAATACGCCGAGGGCTACCCCGGACGGCGCTACTACGGCGGTTGCGCCGAGGTGGACCGGGCCGAGGAACTGGGCGTACGCCGGGCCCGCGCCCTGTTCGGCGCCGAACACGCCAACGTGCAGCCGCACTCGGGCACGGCCGCGAACCTGGCGGCCTACGCGGCGGTGCTGGTACCGGGCGACACGATCCTGGCCATGTCGCTGCCGCACGGCGGCCATCTCACCCACGGCTCCCGGGTGAACTTCTCCGGCCGCTGGTTCCACGCGGTCGCCTACGGGGTGCGGGAGAGCGACGAGCGCATCGACTACGACCGGGTCCGGGAGCTGGCCCGGGCGCATCGGCCGCGGCTGATCGTGTGCGGCGCGACCGCATATCCGCGACTTGTCGATTTCGCGGCATTTCGACAGATCGCCGATGAGGTGGGTGCCTACCTGATGGTGGACGCGGCCCACTTCATCGGCCTGGTCGCGGGCGACGCGGTGCCCTCGCCGATCCCGTTCGCGGACATCGTCACCTGCACCACGCACAAGGTGCTGCGCGGTCCGCGCGGCGGGCTGATCCTGTGCCGGGAGGAACTCGCCGACCGGATCGACCGGGCGGTGTTCCCGTTCAGCCAGGGCGGCCCGCACATGCACGCGGTGGCGGCGAAGGCGGTCGCACTGGGCGAGGCGTCGACCCCGGCGTACCGGGTGTACGCACGACGCGTGGTGGCCAACGCGCAGGCCCTGACCCAGGGTTTGCAGGCGGAGGGTCTGCGGGCGGTCTCCGGCGGCACCGACACCCACCTCGCGCTGCTGGACCTGCGCCCGATCGGGGTCAGCGGCAGCGACGCGGAGCGCCGCTGCGAGCGGGCGGGCATCACGCTGAACAAGAACGCGGTCCCGTTCGACCCGGTCAAGCCGATGATCGCGTCCGGGATCCGGGTCGGCACGGCCGCGGTGACCACGCAGGGCATGACCGAGACGGACATGAAGGAGATCGCCCTGCTGATCGGCCGGGCGGTGCGCGAGGACGACGAAGGCGTGCTGCGCGAGGTGCGGGTCGCGGTCGGCGAACTCGTCGCCACCCGTCCGGCGTACCCGCGTCGGTGAGGTGCGTATCCGGCAAACCCGCCCACGGGGTGGCTGGGACCGGGGGGACTGTGGTTACGTGTGGGGCGACGGGCCGGTGGCGGCGCCACCGAGCATTGTGCGATCGTCCCTCGCCGGTGAAGATTGGTGATTCTCCCGGGGAGCGGCGGCACGTCTAGTCTGATGCCCGTGCTGCCGCTGGGATGTGCCGAAGCCGGGGACGGTTGAGTCTTGCGCGAATACCTGCTCACGCTGTTCGTCGCCGCTGCGGTGACCTACCTGCTGACGGGCGCGGTCCGCCGGTTCGCCATCGCCGCGGGCGCGATGCCCGAGATCCGCGCGCGGGACGTGCACAAGGAGCCGACGCCGCGCCTGGGCGGCTTGGCGATGTTCGGCGGATTGTGCGCGGGCCTGCTGGTCGCCCGGCATCTGCCGGTGCTCCAGGACGTGTTCATCTCCTCGACCGACGTGCAGGCACTGCTGTCCGGCTGCACGCTGATCTCGGTGCTCGGGGTGATCGACGACAAATGGGGCGTCGACGCAATCATCAAGCTGCTTGGTCAGGCGCTCGCCGCGGGCGTGATGGTCTGGCAGGGCATCGTCATCCTGTGGCTGCCCATCCCCGGCTACGGCACGGTCGGGCTGACGCCGACCCAGGGCACGTTGCTGACCATCGGGATAGTGGTCATCACGATCAACGCGGTGAACTTCGTGGACGGCCTGGACGGCCTCGCGGCCGGCATGGTGTGCATCGCCGCGCTCGCCTTCTTCGGCTATTCCTACCGGCTCTGGTTCGGGTACGGCGTCTCCAGCGCCGCCGCGCCGACCTTGTTCACCGCGCTGTTGGTCGGGATGTGCCTGGGCTTTCTGCCGCACAACCTGCACCCCGCGCGGATCTTCATGGGCGACTCCGGCTCGATGTTGATCGGCCTGATGCTGGCCGCCGCTGCGGTCACCGTGACCGGTCGGATCGACCCGGGCGCGATCGTCGCGCAAAACGACGGCTCGCTGACCTTCACGACGCACAAGCTGGTGCCGGTCTACATCCCGCTGGTGTTGCCGTTCGCGGTGCTGGTGGTGCCGCTGATGGACCTGGTGATGGCGGTCGGTCGGCGCGGCTGGGCGGGGCGCTCGCCGTTCGCCGCGGACAAGGGCCACCTGCACCACCGGCTGCTGGAGATCGGCCACTCGCACAGCCGCGCGGTGCTGATCATGTACTTCTGGTCCGGTTTGATCGCGTCGTTCACCGTGCTCATCTCGGTCCGACCGGAACGGCGTCCGATCGTCTACGCGGGCCTGGGGCTGATTGTCCTGGGCCTGGTGATCCTGATGTTGCCGTGGTTCAAGCCGCATGTGCCCACCGAGCTGCACCAGGTGGTCCCGCCGCGCTATCGCAGGCTGCGTCGTCGCGGGCGCGGCGCGAACGTTCCGGTCGAGCGGATGGTTCCCGGCGAATCAGACGGCGTACGGCTGAACGGAGCAACCGCCACACCCGCCACAGGCCCCTCACGAAATCCCGCAGACCCCTCCCGACCTGCGGATTTGCCGGTGGGGAGAGGGACGCGAAAGGGTGGTGGAAGGCTGTGAGCTTGTACACACGAACGGGTAAAGCTCTGCTCAAATAGTTTGTGATATCGTTCACGAACCAGGATCAACAGCCGATGAACCCCCAGCAACGAGGGTTCTGATACCTCACGGCCAGTCCCGAGCGTTGCGTCGTTCCGAGCGCTTGGCGGGACGACTGATCCACTCCTTGCCCCCCACTTGATGCCGGAGTCACCGACATGCAGGCCAACGACGTCCGCCTTCTCCGAGGCTCGGTCGTGTTCACGACCGCCGCCGGAGTAATCGCGGCCATCGCGGCTTTCTTCGCGGCCGGTGGCAAAGGACTGCTCGGCGCGGTGTTCGCCACCGTCGTCGTCCTGGCCTTCTTCGCGATCGGCCAGGTCGCGATCGGGCGTATCTCGCGCGACAACCCCTTGATGATGATGAACATGGCGCTCTTCACGTACATCGTGCAGATCCTGCTGCTGGGGTTGGTTTTGTTCCTGTTCAAGGACACCAAGGCATTCGACACGAAGGTGTTCGGACTCACGATTCTCGGGGCCACGCTGGTTTGGGTCGCCTCGCAGGTCTGGATCTTCACCCGACTGAAGATCGCCTATGTCGAACCGGACGGAGAGCGATGACCTACGCACCACGCCGGTCGCACTCGGCACGGGGTTCGCGGGCCGGGTATGTAGACGCGACGCAGGTACTGCTAATGTCCGGGGCGTCATGAGCGAGAGAGGCCCCCGTCCACCGGACCGAGAGAATCGGGCGATGGACGGTGCCGCATGGTCGAGTGTCGGTTACCTGCTGAGCGGCATGCTGTTCTACGGCGGCATCGGCTGGCTGATCGACCGGTGGACGGGCCACTCCGCCCTGTTCCTGCCGATCGGCCTGGTCGTCGGAATCGCTCTGTCCCTGGTTCTTGTCTTTGTCCGCCACGGCAGGTCCTCCTGACCGGGCCCTGTTGCGTGCCGCTCCGTGGCCCTCGCCACGCCGACACATCGAGGTAGCCGAAATCATGCTTCACGACGAAGGAGTCGGTGGTGACTGCTGACGTCCAGACGCTCGCCAGCGAGAGCGGATGTCACCTGTTCTCCGGGTGCGGCTTCCCCTCGCCCGGGCTGAACGTCTTCGAGTTCAAGCCGATCTTCTCCATCGGGGCCTTCGACTTCACGAAGCCGATGTTGCTCGCGCTCATCTCGATGCTGCTGGTGATCGGCTTCTTCTGGTCGGCCTTCGCCAAGCCCAAGATGGTCCCGCGCGGCGCGCAGAACGTCGGCGAGTTGGGCTACCTGTTCGTCCGCGACAACATCTCGCGGGAGACGATGGGAAAGAAGGGCGACCCTTACGTCCCCTTCCTGTTCTCCATCTTCTTCTTCGTCTGGGTCATGAACGTGATGGCGATCATCCCGTTCGCCCAGTTCCCCGCGACCTCGCGCATCGCTTTCCCGGCATCGATCGTCGGCGTCGTGTACGTGACCTACCTCGTCCTCGGTATCAAGAACCAGGGCTTCGTCGGTTACTTCAAGAACATGATGTTCCCGCCCGGTCTGCCGAAGGCGATCTACTTCCTCCTCGCGCCGATCGAGCTGCTCCAGGGTCTGATCACCCGGCCGTTCACCATGGCGGTCCGACTGTTCGCGAACATGTTCGCCGGACACATGCTGATCGTCACCTTCAGCGTCGGCGCCTGGTACCTGCTCGGCTTCCACATCGGGGCGCTCTTCTCGGCGACCTCGTTCATCGTGGTCGTCATCCTGACCGCTTTCGAGCTGATGATTCAGGCGCTGCAGGCGTACATCATCACGCTGCTCGCGGCCTCCTACATCTCCAGCTCGCTCGAAGCCGAGCACTGAGAGACCCCGCAGACCCCTTTCCCTCCTCGACCGTCGTCCGGTGGATCGTCCATCGGCCTCGAAAAAAGGATCAGTTCCCATGATGAACCTCGCCGCCGACGGCGTCTCGGGCAGCCTCGGTTCCATCGGCTACGGCCTCGCCGCGATCGGCCCCGGCATCGGTATCGGCATCATCTTCGGTAACGGTGTCCAGGCCATGGCCCGTCAGCCCGAGGCTGCCGGTCTGGTCCGCCAGAACATGCTGCTCGGCTTCGCCCTCGCCGAGGCGCTCGCCCTCATCGGCGTCGTCATGCCGTTCGTCTACGGCACCTGATCAATCCGCTACGGACGGAAGGTCCTCACACCGTGATTTTCCTCGCCAACAGCGAAGAGAAGATGAATCCTCTTCTCCCGCCGCTCGACGAGATCATCATCGGTGGCGTGGCGTTCCTCATCGTCTTCGGCTTCCTGTGGAAGATGCTCCTTCCCAAGATCGCCAAGACGCTGGCGGACCGTACGGACGCCATCGAGGGCGGTCTCAAGCGCGCCGAAGAGGCGCAGGCCGAGGCCCAGGCCGAGCTGGAGCGCTACCGCGACCAGCTCACCGAAGCCCGTCGTGAGGCCGGTCGCCTCACGGAGGACGCCCGCGAACAGGGTGCAGTCGCCATCGCCGAGATGCGCGCCGAAGGCCAGCGGATCAAGGACGAGATCGTCACCGCCGGCCACACCCAGATCGAGGCCGACCGCAACCAGGCCCAGAACGCGCTTCGTCAGGACGTCGGCCGGCTGGCCGTCGACCTCGCGTCGCGCATCGTCGGGGAGTCGCTCGAGGACGAGGCGCGTCAGCGTCGGGTCGTCGACCGCTTCCTGGAGGAGCTGGAGGCCAAGGCCTCCGCAACGGCGACCTCGGAGAAGGTGCGCTGATGCAGGGCGCCAGCAGGGAATCCCTCGCCGCGGCTCGTGAGCGCCTCGACGCGCTCGCGACCGTGACCGGTACCGACATGGTCGGGTTGGCCCAGGAGCTCGACTCCGTGGTCATCCTGCTCGACCGGACGGTGTCGCTGCGTCGGGTCCTCACCGACTCGACACGTTCCGGGGAGGCCCGCGCGGCCTTCCTGGCCCAGCTCCTCTCCGGTCAGATCTCCGGTACCACGGCGGATCTGCTCGGCGGACTGGTCCGTACCCGCTGGTCGCGGCCGACCGACCTGGTCGACGCGATCGCCGAACTCTCGGTGTCCGCCGAGCTGATCGCCGCCGAGCGCGACGGCAAGCTCGACGAACTCGAGGACGAGCTGTTCCGCTTCGGCCGGATCGTGGTGGGCGAGCGCGAGCTGCGCTCCGCCCTGACCGACCCGGGCGTGGCGAACGAGCGCAAGGCGGAACTGGTTTCCGGACTGCTGGACGGCCGGGCCCAGCCCGTCACCCGGCGGCTGATCACCAGGCTTGTCGCACACCCCCGTAGCCGTAACCTTGAACACGGGCTCGAGTCGTACGCGCGCCTTGCCGCCGATCGCCGGCGTCGCATGGTCGCGTTGGTCACGGTCGCACTGCCTCTCACCGAGGAGCAGCGCACCCGCTTGGCCGCGGCGCTGGGCCGGATGTACGGCCGCGAGGTCCACCTGAACGTGGAAATCGATGCCGACGTCATCGGCGGGGTCCGCGTGGAGATCGGTGACGACGTCATCGACGGCACCGTGACCACACGTCTCGAAGAAGCGGGCCGACGGCTCGCCGGCTGAGACACCGGACGACAGGGGCGTCGTCGACCGCCCGGGGAAATCCCCGAGCGGCACAGCGACCCCCACAGCAGCACCGCGGTTCCGTACGACAAGCGACGGACAGCGGACCGTTAACCCCACCACCTAGGAGAGCAGGGACACCAGATGGCGGAGCTCACGATCCGGCCGGAGGAGATCCGGGACGCGCTGGAGCGCTTCGTCGCCTCGTACGAGCCGGAGACGGCCGCGCGCGAAGAGGTCGGTACCGTCACCGAGGCGTACGACGGTATCGCCAAGGTCGAGGGCCTGCCCTCGGTCATGACGAACGAGCTGCTCAAGTTCGAGGACGGCACCCTCGGTCTGGCGCAGAACCTCGACGTCCGCGAGATCGGTGTCGTCATCCTCGGTGACTTCAGCGGCATCGAAGAGGGCCAGAAGGTCCGTCGTACGGGCGAGGTTCTGTCGGTACCGATCGGTGACGGCTACCTGGGTCGCGTCGTCGACCCGCTCGGCCAGCCGATCGACGGCCAGGGCGAGATCGCGGCCGAAGGCCGTCGCGCGCTGGAGCTTCAGGCTCCCGGCGTGATGATGCGCAAGTCGGTGCACGAGCCGATGCAGACCGGCATCAAGGCGATCGACGCGATGACCCCGATCGGTCGGGGCCAGCGTCAGCTGATCATCGGCGACCGGCAGACCGGTAAGACCGCGGTCTGCCTGGACACGATCATCAACCAGCGCGACAACTGGCGCTCGGGCGACCCGAAGAAGCAGGTTCGCTGCATCTACGTCGCGATCGGCCAGAAGGGCACGACCATCGCGTCCGTGCGCCGCTCGCTCGAAGAGGCCGGCGCGCTGGAGTACACGACGATCGTCGCCGCCCCGGCGTCCGACCCGGCCGGCTTCAAGTACCTGGCCCCGTACACCGGTTCGGCCATCGGCCAGCACTGGATGTACCAGGGCAAGCACGTTCTGATCGTGTTCGACGACCTGTCGAAGCAGGCCGAGGCGTACCGCGCCGTGTCCCTGCTGCTGCGTCGTCCGCCGGGGCGCGAGGCGTACCCCGGTGACGTCTTCTACCTGCACTCGCGTCTGCTCGAGCGTTGCGCGAAGCTGTCGGACGAGCTCGGCGGCGGTTCGATGACGGGTCTCCCGATCATCGAGACCAAGGCGAACGACGTGTCGGCGTACATTCCGACCAACGTCATCTCGATCACCGACGGTCAGTGCTTCCTGGAGTCCGACCTGTTCCTGCAGGGCGTGCGCCCCGCGGTCAACGTCGGTATCTCGGTCTCGCGAGTCGGTGGCTCGGCGCAGATCAAGGCGATGAAGAGTGTCGCGGGTCGACTTCGTGTCGACCTGGCCCAGTACCGCGAGCTGGCGGCGTTCGCGTCGTTCGGTTCCGACCTGGACGCCACCTCCAAGGCCTCGCTCCAGCGCGGTGCGCGCATGGTCGAGCTGCTCAAGCAGGGTCAGTTCGAGCCGTTCGCGATCGAGCTCCAGGTCGTCTCGATCTGGGCCGGTACCACCGGCAAGCTGGACGACGTGCCGGTGCAGGACATCCGCCGCTTCGAGAAGGAGCTGCACGAGTACGTGCAGCACAAGCACGCGGCCCTGCTGACCGGGATCGTCGAGACCGGCAAGCTGGAAGACGACACCGTGATGGCGCTCACCGACGCGGTGAACTCCTTCAAGCAGACGTTCACCAAGTTCGACGGCGAGCCGTTGATCCAGGACGTGGCGCCTGCCGGGCTGACGAAGGAAGACGTCGGCCAGGAGAAGATCACCCGTCACGTGGCCAAGTCCGAGTAAAGAACGGAGAACCCTGACCAATGGGAGCCCAACTTCGGGTCTACCGGCGTCGGATCCGTTCCGTGTCGGCGACCAAGAAGATCACGCGCGCCCAGGAGCTCATCGCGGCGTCGCGGATCGTGAAGGCGCAGCAGCGCGTCGCGGCCTCCAAGCCGTACGCCGACGAGCTGACGCGCGCCGTTTCCGCGGTCGCCACCTTCTCCAGCACGCAGCACCCGTTGACCACTTCGGTGGAGCGGCCCACTCGGGCCGCGGTGCTGCTGGTAACCAGTGACCGCGGATTCGCGGGCGGCTACAACTCGAATGCCATCAAGGCCGCCGAGCAGCTCACCAAGCTGCTCGAGGACGAGGGCAAGACGGTCAGCCGCTACGTGATCGGGTCCAAGGGCATCGGATTTTTCCAGTTCCGCGACGTGGACCTGGCCGGGCAGTGGAAGGGATTCTCCGACCGCCCCGAGTACTCCGACGCCAAGAAGGTGGCAGGTGAGCTGATCGACGCGTTCGTGACGCCCACCGAGGAGGGCGGTGTGGACGAGATTCATCTCGTCAGCACCGAGTTCGTCTCCATGCTCACGCAGAGCCCGGTCGCGGTGCGGGTGCTCCCGTTGGCGGTCGAGGAGACGGACGAGCCGCCGGCCGGCGGTCCCTTCCCGCTCTATGACTTCGAGCCCTCGGCCGAGGGTGTTCTCGACGCACTGCTGCCGCGGTACGTCGAAAGCCGCATCTTCAACGCCCTGCTGCAGTCCGCCGCTTCCGAGCACGCGGCCCGCCGGCGGGCGATGAAGTCGGCGACCGAGAACGCCGAAGACCTCATCCGGACCCTCTCTCGTCTGGCGAACAACGCTCGCCAGTCCGAGATCACCCAGGAAATCAGCGAGATCGTCGGTGGCGCCAACGCCTTGGCCGACGCGACCGCGGGGAGTGATTAGACATCATGACTGCCACTGTTGAGACGGCCGCTGCCACGGGCCGCGTCGCCCGCGTCATCGGCCCGGTCGTCGACGTGGAGTTCCCCGTCGACGCGATGCCGGAGATGTACAACGCGCTGCACGTCGACTTGGACCTCACGGGCCAGGGCGAGGACGAGGGCAAGACCACCCTCACCCTCGAGGTCGAGCAGCACCTTGCCGACGGCATCGTGCGCGCGATCTCGATGCAGCCGACCGACGGCCTCGTTCGCGGCGCCGTCGTCACGAACACCGGCGCGCAGATCTCCGTCCCCGTGGGCGACGTCACCAAGGGGCACGTGTTCAACGCCCTCGGTGAGGTCCTCGACGTGGACCGGGCGAGCTTCGAGGTGACCGAGCGCTGGCCGATCCACCGCAAGGCGCCGGCCTTCGACCAGCTCGACTCGAAGACCGAGATGTTCGAGACCGGCATCAAGGTCATCGACCTGCTCACCCCGTACGTCAAGGGTGGCAAGATCGGTCTGTTCGGTGGTGCGGGCGTCGGCAAGACGGTGCTCATCCAGGAGATGATCGTCCGTGTCGCCCGTCTGCACGAGGGTGTGTCGGTGTTCGCCGGCGTCGGCGAGCGTACTCGTGAGGGCAACGACCTGATCGAGGAGATGAAGGAAGCGGGCGTCTACGACCAGACGGCGCTCGTCTTCGGCCAGATGGACGAGCCCCCGGGCACCCGTCTGCGGGTGGCGCTGTCGGCCCTGACCATGGCGGAGTACTTCCGCGATGTGCAGGAGCAGGACGTGCTGCTGTTCATCGACAACATCTTCCGGTTCACCCAGGCCGGTTCCGAGGTGTCGACGCTGCTCGGCCGGATGCCCTCCGCGGTGGGTTACCAGCCGACCCTCGCCGACGAGATGGGCACCCTCCAGGAGCGCATCACCTCGACGCGTGGTCACTCGATCACCTCGATGCAGGCGATCTACGTCCCCGCGGACGACCTCACCGACCCGGCCCCGGCGACCACGTTCGCGCACCTCGACGCGCTGACCGTGCTCTCCCGTCCGATCTCGGAGCTGGGCATCTACCCGGCGGTGGACCCGCTGGACTCGACGTCGCGGATCCTGGACCCGCGCTACGTCGCGCAGGACCACTACGACTGCGCGATGCGGGTCAAGAACATCCTGCAGAAGTACAAGGACCTCAAGGACATCATCGCGATTCTGGGCATGGACGAGCTGTCCGAAGAGGACAAGCTCACCGTGCACCGGGCGCGGCGCATCGAGCGGTTCCTGTCGCAGAACACCCACGTGGCGAAGCAGTTCACCGGGCTCGACGGTTCGGACGTCTCGCTGTCCGAGACCGTCGAGGCGTTCAACGCGATCGCCGACGGCAAGTACGACCACGCTCCCGAGCAGGCATTCTTCATGCTCGGTGGGCTGGACGACCTCGAGAAGAAGATCGCCGAGCTCAACAAGGGCTGACGATCGCCTGATCGACGAGGGGCGGTCCCGCATGGGTCCGCCCCTCGTGTCGGTTCCCGACCGCGCCCTTCGGCGTGGCCGGAAACCCGCCGGCGCCTGCGCCGGTTGGAGCCAGGCCCGTCCGGGCCACTATCCTTGGACACCACCCGTCCCGTGAGGGCGGAGGCGAAGACCAGCGTGTCTTCGACCCGACATGAGGAGCCACGTTGGCTGAGCTGCACGTCGAGCTGGTCGCGGCCGACCGCAAGGTGTGGTCCGGCGAGGCCACCATCGTCATCGCACGCACCGCGGACGGCGACATCGGCATCCAGGCCGGTCACCAGCCGGTTCTCGGAGTGCTCGAATCAGGTCCGGTGACGATCCGTCAGGCCGACGGTTCGGTCGTCATCGCGGCGGTCCACGGCGGGTTCATCTCGTTCGCGGACAACAACCTCTCGCTGCTCGCCGAGATCACCGAGCTGGCCGACGAGATCGATGTCGCCCGCGCGGAGCGGGCGCTCGAGCGCGCCGGCGCGGCGAAGGACTCCAGCGCCGAGCGGCGCGCGGAGACGCGGCTGTTGGCCGCCCAGCGGCGGGACTGACAAGGCCAGTCGCAGCACCAGAGCCCGGACCGACACACGGCCGGGACCACTGCTCAACGCGCGAACGAGGAGGTCGATCCGGATGGTCCTCGTTGTGCTGAGCGTGATTCTGGCTGTTGTCGTCGTATTGGTGGTCGGTGTCGCGGCCTTCGCGCTGCGTCGCCGGCTGATCCAGCGACCGGGTGGCACCTTCGATTGTTCGCTTCGCATGCGGCCACCGGTAGTGCCGGCCGGCGAAGCCGGATCGACCACCGCGGCGTCACCCGGGCACCAGGCCCCGGGGGGCGCCGCGTCGTCGTCCCCGGAGCGGGCCGCGGACGCGGCCGAGGGGGACCCGGCGGCGCCGTCGGCCGATCCCGACCACGGCAAGGGCTGGGTCTTCGGGATCGCCCGCTACAGCGGCGACCGGATCGAATGGTTCCGGGTGTTCAGCTACGCGCCGCGACCGCGCCGGGTGTTGCAGCGCGGCGGGATCCACGTGATCGGTCGCCGGGAACCGGCCGGCCAGGAGGAGTTGGCGCTGCTGGCGGGCGCGGTCATCCTGGTCTGCGAACACGACGGCGCGCGGATCGAACTCGCGCTCAGCGACGACGCGTTGACCGGCTTCCTGGCCTGGTTGGAAGCGGCGCCGCCGGGACAACGGGTGAACGTCGCCTAGCAGCGCCGGCCGTTGGCGTCAGCGGTTGGCGCCCGGCACCCACAACACGTCGCCGACCTCGCGGTTCGCGTGCCGCGCCAGGATGAACAGCAGGTCGGACAGGCGGTTGAGGTACTTCACCGTCAGCGGGTTCATCGAGTCGCCGTGTACTTCGAGGGCGGCCCACGTGGTGCGCTCCGCACGGCGGGCGACGGTGCGGGCCTGGTGCAACAGCGCGGCGCCCGGGGTGCCGCCGTTGAGGATGAAGCTGCGCAGCTTCTCCAGGTTCTCGTTGTACTCGTCGCAGGCCGCTTCCAGCGCGTCGATGTAGCCCTGTTCCACCCGCAGCGGCGGGTACTTGGGGTCCTCGACCACCGGCGTGGACAGGTCGGCGCCCAGGTCGAACAGGTCGTTCTGGATGCGGGTCAACAACCGGACCACATCCTCGTCCAGGTTGCCGAGCGAGAGCGCGACGCCGATCACCGCGTTGGTCTCGTCCACGTCGGCGTAGGCCGCGAGTCGAGGATCGGTCTTGGCGGTGCGCGACATGTCCCCGAGCGCGGTGGTGCCGTCGTCGCCGGTGCGGGTGTAGATCCGGGTGAGGTTGACCATGACGGACACCTTAGGCCCGTGGCCTGGGGTTCGTTCGCAACCGGCCTCGGGGCGCGCTTTGTCCGTGCTTGGCGCGGTCCGTGGCGGGGTCCGGGAATCAGTACGATTCTCCGATGGACAGGTTCCGGGTGACAGGTGGTCAGCGACTCGTCGGCGAGGTGCGGATCACGGGCGCGAAGAACAGCGCGCTCAAATTGATGGCCGCCGCGCTGCTGGCGGAGGGCACCACGGTGCTCGAGGAGGCACCCCGGATCCTCGACGTGGAGATCATGAGCGAGCTGCTGCGGCGGCTGGGTTGTGAGGTCGAGGGGGAGACCACCGGGACGGTGCGGATCGATGTGCCGGCGGCGCCGCGCTTCGAGGCGGACTACGACCTGGTGCGCAGCATGCGCGCGTCGATCTGCGTGTTGGGCCCGCTGCTCGCGCGTTGCGGGGAGGTGCACGTCGCCTATCCGGGCGGGGACGCGATCGGCTCGCGCGGTCTCGACATGCACATCGAGGGCCTGGTCAAGCTGGGCGCGACCGTGGAGAACTCGCACGGTGTGCTGATCGCCAAGGCGCCGAACGGCTTGAAGGGCACCACCGTCTGGCTCGACTTCCCGAGCGTGGGCGCGACCGAGAACATCCTGATGGCCGCGGTGCTCGCGCAGGGCCGTACGGTGATCGACAACGCGGCACGTGAGCCCGAGATCGTGGACATCTGCTCGATGCTCACCGAGATGGGCGCGCGGATCGAGGGCGCGGGTTCGTCCACGATCGAGATCGAGGGCGTCGAGGGGCTCAAGCCGGTGCGCCATCGCACGGTGCCGGACCGGATCGTGGCCTGTACGTTCGCGGTCGCCGCCGCGATGACGCTGGGCGATGTGACGGTACGCAACGCGCATCCCGAGCATCTGGAGATCGCGCTCGACAAGTTGACCCTGGCCGGCGCCGAGGTGTCGCATGTGCGGGACGGCTTCCGGGTGGTGATGGACCGGCGGCCCCGGGCCGTGGACGTGGTCACCCTGCCGTATCCGGGGTTCGCCACCGACATGCAGCCGTTCTTCGCCGCGATGAACTCGATCGCCGAGGGTTCGGCGATGATCACCGAGAACCTCTTCGAGGCGCGCTTCGTGTTCCTGCAGGAACTGCTCCGGCTGGGTGCCTCGATTCGTACCGACGGACACCACGCGATCGTGCGTGGAGTCGAACAGCTCTCCGGCGCACCGGTGTTGACCGCGGACATCCGGGCCGGGGCGGGACTGGTGCTGGCCGGCCTGGTGGCCGACGGGGACACCACGGTCAGCGGGGTGCACCACATCGATCGCGGCTACACCGGCCTGGAGGTGCAGCTCCAGTCGCTCGGCGCGAAGATCGTCCGGGAGCCGGAGCCGGAGAGTACCTCGCGTTTCTGACGGGTCGTCAGGTAGGGGTGCGTCGGTGTCTTCGAGGGTCCGGCTACGCTCCCGGGCGAGGGACGTCCGCAGGGCGTCGGTTCGGGTTCGTGTACTGGAGGGGTAGCGCAGTGACCAACAAGATCGCCGTCATCGGGGCCGGGCTCATGGGCTCGGGCATCGCCCAGGGCGCCGCGCAGGCCGGCTACGACGTCGTCCTGCGCGATGTCACCGACGCCGCCCTGGAGCGCGGGCTGAGCGGGATCGCGGCCTCGTACGACAAGTTCGTCGCCAAGGGCAGGCTGACCGCCGAGGACGCCTCGGCGGCGCTGGCCCGGATCACCGGCACCACCGACCTGGAAGCCGTCGCGGACGCGGACGTCGTGGTCGAGGCGGTGTTCGAGAAGGTCGAGGTCAAGCAGGCCGTCTTCACCGAGCTGGACCGGATCTGCAAGCCCGGCGCGGTGTTGGCGAGCAACACCTCGGCGATCCCGATCACCGAGATCGCCGCCGTCACCGACCGACCCGAGTCGGTCGTGGGCATGCACTTCTTCTCGCCGGTGCCGCTGATGAGCCTGTGCGAACTGGTCCGCGGCTTCAAGACCTCGGACGCGACGCTGGCCACCGCGCGCGAACTGGCCGAAGCGATGGGCAAGACGTGCATCGTGGTCAACCGGGACGTGGCCGGCTTCGTGACCACTCGGCTGATCACCGCGCTCACGGTCGAGGCGGTGAAGCTGTACGAGGCGGGGGTGGCCACCGCCGAGGACATCGACATCGCCTGCAGGTTGGGCTTCGGCCACGCGATGGGGCCGCTGGCCACCGCCGACCTGACCGGCGTGGACATCATGCGCAACGCGACGAGCAACATCTACGCCGAGAGCAAGGACGAGAAGTTCGCTCCGCCGGAGTTGCTCAACCGCATGGTCGCGGCGGGCGACCTGGGCCGCAAGACCGGCAAGGGTTTCTACCGGTACTGAGTCCGGCGCGACGGCCGCTTTGCGACCGGTTTCGTGGGCTCGACGCCCATGAGGCGGTCGTCGGGCGGCCGTTGGTCCGATGGGCGGCGCGCGGGCGGTGCATCATCTGATGATTCGTCACCTGTACGAGTGAAGTCCGATGTGATGAGTGAGGATTATCGGGTTTTGGGTGTTCTTCTGGGAAGCGGAACCGTCATCGAACGGACGGATTCCCCAGGAGGAGACGATGCGTGTTTGGGGCGACCCACGCGAGTTGCACTTGGCGGGCGTACTCGACGTGCGGGCCACCGCCGATGTGCGCCTGGCGTTGCACGACGCGCTGGACAACGGCGACGGCGACCTGATTCTCGACCTCACCCGGGTGCCCGCGCTGGACACCACCGGACTGGGCCTGATCGTCGGCGCGCATCGGCGGGCGGGTCGGCGCGAACGTCGCCTCGTGCTGGCCGGGGTCAACCCCGACGTCTACCGGGTGCTCGTGTTGACTCGATTGCACCGTATCCTCACCCTCCGCGAAACCGCCGGGGTCCGAGCCGGTCGATCGTGCGAGCAGGCCGACACAGTGTCAGGCGAGCCCGGCGACGACTTGCGTGCTGTGGTCGAACACACCCTGTCCGGAGCTGTTACCCGTCAGTACACTCCGTGGTAAGCAGGGCCGCACCAGGCGCGGTGACAGCGGACCAGCGGGCACGCCCAGGCCGGTAGTCGCCGAGTACCGGTCGGTCCGGAACCCTCCGGAGGTATTCCGTGGCGAGCCAGACGCCCTCAGCTCAGCCCTCGCAGCCGGCCACGCCGTCCCCGGCCGGTCCGCCCTCGCCGACCGAGCAGGCCGCGCCGCTCAAGCGTGACCGTCCCTGGGTGATGCGCACCTACGCCGGTCACTCCTCGGCCACCGCCTCCAACGCGCTCTACCGGCGCAACCTCGCCAAGGGCCAGACCGGCCTGTCGGTGGCCTTCGACCTGCCGACCCAGACCGGCTACGACCCCGACCACGTGCTCTCGCGCGGCGAGGTCGGCAAGGTCGGCGTGCCGATCTCGCACATCGGCGACATGCGAGCGCTCCTCGACGGCATCCCCGTCGAGGAGATGAACACCTCGATGACGATCAACGCGACCGCGCTGTGGATGCTCGCGCTCTACCAGGTCGTCGCCGAGGAGCAGGGCGCGGACATCGCCAAGCTCACCGGCACCACGCAGAACGACATCATCAAGGAATACCTCTCGCGCGGGACCTACGTCTTCCCACCCGGGCCCTCGCTCAAGCTGATCACCGACACCGTCGCGTACACGGTCTCGAACATCCCCAAGTGGAACCCGACCAACATCTGCAGCTACCACCTCCAGGAGGCGGGCGCGACGCCGGTGCAGGAGATCGCGTACGCGATGTGCACCGCGATCGCCGTGCTGGACGCGGTCCGCGACTCCGGGCAGGTGCCGGCGGATCGTATGGGCGAGGTGGTGCAGCGCATCTCCTTCTTCGTCAACGCCGGGGTGCGGTTCGTCGAAGAGATGTGCAAGATGCGGGCGTTCGTGCAGTTGTGGGACGAACTCACACTGGAGCGCTACGGCGTACGCGACGCCAAGCAGCGGCGGTTCCGCTACGGCGTGCAGGTCAACTCGCTGGGCCTGACCGAGGCGCAGCCGGAGAACAACGTCCAGCGCATCGTGCTGGAGATGCTGGCCGTGACGCTGTCCAAGGACGCCCGGGCGCGGGCGGTGCAGTTGCCCGCCTGGAACGAGGCGCTGGGGCTGCCCCGGCCGTGGGACCAGCAGTGGTCGTTGCGGATCCAGCAGGTTTTGGCCTACGAGTCGGACCTGCTCGAATACGGCGACATCTTCAACGGTTCACACGTGATCGAGGCCAAGGTCGCCGAGTTGGTGGCGGGTGCGCGCGCGGAGATCGACCGGGTCCAGGCGATGGGCGGCGCGGTCGCGGCGATCGAATCGGGCTACATGAAGTCGCAGTTGGTCGGCTCGCACGCCGCCCGGCGGGCCCGGATCGAGGCGGGCGACGAGGTGGTGGTCGGGGTGAACCGCTTCGAGACCACCGAGGAGAACCCGCTGACCGCCGACCTGGACGCGGCGATCATGAGCGCCGATCCGGACGCCGAGCGCTCGGCGGTCGAGCGGATCCGGTCCTGGCGCGCGGACCGCGACCCGGAGGCGGTGACCGCGGCGATGGCCCGGCTGCGCGAGGACGCGCGGTCGTGGAAGGCCGCCTCGGCGGTCAACCTGATGCCGGCCACGCTGGCGTGTGTGCGGGCGGGGGTGACCACGGGCGAGTGGTCGCAGGCGCTGCGCGAGGAGTTCGGCGAGTATCGGGCACCGACGGGGGTGTCCGGGGTGGTCGGCGTGCAGGACGGCGCTGGGCTCACCGAGGTGCGCGGTGCCGTACGGCGGACCGGCGAGGAACTGGGCGGCCGGTTGCGGCTGTTGGTCGGCAAGCCGGGGCTCGACGGGCACTCGAACGGGGCCGAGCAGATCGCGGTGCGGGCGCGCGATGTCGGCTTCGAGGTGGTCTACCAGGGGATTCGGCTCACTCCGGAGCAGATCGTGGCGGCGGCGGTCGAGGAGGACGTGCACTGCGTGGGGCTGTCCATCCTGTCGGGGTCGCATCTGGAGCTGATTCCGGACGTGCTCTCGCGCATGCGCGACGCGGGGATCGGTGATGTGCCGGTGATCGTCGGGGGGATCATTCCCTCCGCCGACGAAGTGGTGTTGCGGTCGCAGGGGGTTGCTGCCGTCTTTACGCCGAAGGACTTCGGGATCACGGACATCATGGGGCGGATCGTCGAGGTGATTCGGGCGGCGAACGGCCTGGCGGCCGGGGCCGCGGTGCCTTCGGGCTGAGGCTTCGCCCGGCCTGGCTCGTCCTCGAACGCGGACGGCCGGCCGGGGTGTCCTCGAACGCCGGACGGGCGATGTGCGCCCGGCCGGCGTTCGAGGGTTGGCTGGGTTACGGGACCGGGCGGTTCATGTCGGTGGTGATCTCGGTGGGGGTCAGCGGGCGGTTGTAGATGCGGACGTCGTCGATCAGGCCGCCGAAGTACTCACCCCAGACGGTGTTGCCGCCGATGTGGAGTGCGCCGCCCTGGTCCACGATCGGGCCGGTGTGGGCGGTGGCCTGCACCTGGACGCCGTTGACGTACAGACGCAGCGTGGTGCCGTCGTAGGTGGCCGCCAGGTGTGCCCAGGCACCGGTGGCCAGGGCTGCGGGGCCGTCGGCGTAGGTGTCGTTGTTGGTGCCGGTCGTGTTGATGGACGTGTTGGGTGCGGCGGTGCCGTTCGCGTACAGCGCGTAGGACAGGCCGCCTCCGCGTTCCTTGAGCAGGACGCTGCGCCAGTTCGTGATCGCCGAGGGTTTGACCCAGGCTTCCAGGGTCATCCCGGTGGTGAGTGTCAGGCGGGCACTGTGCGGCACCGTCACCATCGACGAAGTGCCGTTGAAGGAGAGCGCGTTGCCGGAATGGCCGGTGACCCAGGTGCCGCCGGTGACGGTGCCGTTGTTGCCCTGGCCAGCGTCGTCCGTGACGATCGTGCCGCTCGACGCGTTGAAGCCGTACTGGGCCATCAGACCGGGCGTCGGGCCGTCGACCTCACGATAGGTGGCGGTCAACGTGATCGGCGTCGCGGGCGCGGTGATGTTGTGCGCGGCGGTGCCGCCGTCCGACCAGGACACGAATTCGTAGTTCTTGCCGTTCAGGGCCTGGGTCGTCGGCGCGGCGATCGAGGAGGTGCCGCCCACGATCACCGTGCTGGTGAACGGTGCCGGGCGTTGTGAGGAGAACAGGCCCAGGGTCAGGCCCGGCGGATCGGACGCGAGCGTGATGTCCACGGTCTTCGGGTTCAGGCGCACGCTGGTGGTCCCGGTCAGGCCGCCGGAGTCGGTGGCGGTCAGCCGTAGTTCGAGCCACGACGGATACTCGTGGTCGACCGCCGTGAAGCTGCCCGAGGCGCCGACCTGGCCGGTGATCTGATGCTCGTGGCAGTCGGTGGGCGTCGTGCAGTGATGCATGATGATCTGCCAGTTCAGGCCGGTGCTCGGGATGGCGCCGTCCTGCGGGTCGGTGGCGTGTCCGCCGAAGGCGATCGGGTCGCCGACCTTCCAGGTGAGCGTGCCGGCCGGGGTGTCGATCACCGGGGTCGGCGGTGCGTTGCCCGCCGAGATGGTGATCGGCGCGGAGACGCCGGTCAGGCCCACCGGGTCGGTGACGCGCAGTCTGACGGTGCGGGTGCCGGGAGTGGTGTAGGTGTACGACGGGTTCGCCGCGGTCGAGTCGTCGAACGCGCCGTCACCGTCCAGGTCCCAGGCGTAGGTGAGGGTCTCGCCCGGATCCGGATCGGTGGAGGCGGAGCCGGTGAACGCCACGGTCAGCGGCGTGGTGCCGGTGGTCGGGGTGGCCGAGGCGACCGCGTTGGGCGCGCTGCCGGTGTAGCGGATCCGGTGGATCGCGCCGTCCTCGAAGCCGACGTAGTACACGTCGCCCTCGGGGCCGGTGGTCAACTGGACCGGGTTCGCGTTGCTCACGAACAGTTGGCGGGTGGCGGGGTCCGGCAGCCCGTCGGCACCGGCCAGCATGCTCCACACGCAGCGCCGACTGTGGTCGGCGAAGAACATCGCGTTGCGGTACGCGGCCGGGTAGCGCTGCCCCGTATAGAAGGTCACCCCGGAGATCGCCGAGCCGTTGCCGGTCGGGCAGCCGTCGCCCGGGACCACCGCGGCGCTGTGCTGGTAGGCGTAGTAGGGCGTCTTGACCGCCTCGGGCCCGTCGGCGTACAGGTTGTTGCACAGGTTCAGGCCGATCGACTCGTAGCCGCCCTGGCGGGCCGAGCCCTCGTAGCAGGGCCAGCCGAAGTTGGCCACGGCGCCGCCGGAGGGGGTGAGCCGATCGATCTCCTCCCAGGTGCCCCAGCCGACGTCGCCCACCCACAGCTCGTTCGTGCCCGGCCGGAAGCCGAACCGGAACGGGTTGCGCAGGCCGGCCGCCACCAGACGGCGGGCGTTGGCGTCGGCGTTGCCCGCGAGTGGGTTGCCGGGCGCGCCCGCACCGGTGTTCGGGTCGATTCGGATGATGCTGCCGTTGAGCGCGAACGGGTCACCCGGGGTCCGGAAGTCCTGCGCCCGCAGTGCGCCGCCCTCGGCGGTCGGCGCGGTCAGTACGGTGCCGACCGGACTGTTCCCGTCGGCGCACGGGTTCGCCGGGATCGGATCCTTGCCCGGGATCGGGCCGCTCGCCGCGGTTTGGCCGTAGTCCGCCCAGTCGAAGCTGGCGCCGTCCCCGGCGGACGCGTAGAGGTAGCCGTCCGGGCCGAAGGCGAGGCTGCCGGTGGCGTGCGACGGGAACTGCTGGCACCAGCCCTCGACCAGCACCTGCTCCGGGCCCGCGGTGTTGCCGGTCGCGGTCAGCCTGGCGACCCGGCCGGTGATCAGACAACCCTTGGCCTGTGCGCCGGGCGGGTCCGGACAACCGTCGTCCGGGCCGGTGGCGGTGCCCCAGTAGGGGGCCGAACCACCGGGGCGTGCGTCGTGCGCGTACATCACGTAGACCGACGGATCGGTCGGGAAGTTCGGGGCCAGGGCCAGGCCGAGCAGGCCGCGGTCCCAGAAGTTGTGCACCTTCGCCCGCAGATCGGTGAACACCGTGGGCGTGGGATCGGTGAGCGAGTCGAACACCTTGACGACGCCGGACTTCTCGGCGACGAAGACCCGTCCGTCCTTGGCGAAGGCCACGTCGACCGGCTGGCTCAGGCCGGTCAGTACCGAATCGTCGGAGAACTTCGGCGGCACCGCGGCGGCCTGTGCGGAGCCGGCACGCGCGCTGGGTGCCGAGCCGAACAGCTCCGGACCGGGCGGCCGCGCGGATGCGTCGGAGACGACGGCGGATGAGGCCGGCGATGCGCCGGCCGAGGGTATCGACAGTGCCAATGAGGCGAGCAGCGCGGCGGCGCACGCGAGTCGGGTCCTGTGCCGGCTCACCCGCCGTCCCGTACATCGCAATCGTATGGAACCGGACATGATGGAACCGGACATGTATGTCCCCCTGTTCCCCCTGTGCGCCGGACCGTTGTGGCGTCACTTGTGCACCATAGGGCGACTCGGCGGGTATACACCGACTTTTCGACAAGCCCGGGTGCCCTCGGGACCGGCTCGACAGGATCGTCCCGTGACCACTCGAAGGCGCGCGCGTTGTGTTGTGAAGAGGGAGCGAAGGTCGGCCCGGACCCGGTCCGCTCGACGGCAGGAGGTGGCAGGGTGGGATGCGGTGCGGCGGGGGTGCGCGCAGCCCGTGGTCGGCCGCCCCGCTGCTCGACGCGTCGGTGCTCAACGATCTTGTCACGAACCCGGCGCCGGGTATCGGTGTGCCGGCCGCGCCCGGCACACTGATCACCGGTTTCCGCCCCCGAGTGCCCGGACTTGTCCCCGGCCGCACCGGCGCGTCGAGGAACCACGACGGGGAGCACAGGGAGTGGCATGAACGGCGTCGGCAGGGAACGGCCGGAAGAAGACGGGGAAAAGCGCTTCGAGGACGATCCGCTCGGGACCCCGGCCGACGCGCGCACGGATTCCGCCGGCGATGCGATGGACTCCTTCGGCGAGTCCTGGGGTGACGACGCCTATCTGGACGAGTTGTTCGGGCCGCGTCCGAGGGCCGGGGCCGGGTCGGCGCAGGGCGGGCCGGGTGGCTCGGGGGCCGCGTTCGAGCCGTCCGCGCCGGAGTTCGGGGACTGGGCCGGGGCCGCCGCCGAGTCGTCCGCGCCTTCGTCCGTGCCTCCTGCCGCGCCTTCGTTTCCGTCTTCGTCCGAGCCTCGGATCGGTCGGGGCGAGCCGATCCGGCTCGACGACGAATGGTCGGACCCGGCGGCCGATCGCAGCGGGGCCGGCGAGTCCGGGCCGGGGGTGCTGCAACTGGTCGCCGGCGACCTGCTCCTCACCTTCGGCGGGGTGGACGGCACCGACGTCGCGCCGCTGTCCGCCGGAGCGCGGCCGCCGCGGCCGTCCAGGCTGCCCGGTTCGGTGCCCGCGACCGACCTGCCGCCGCTGGGCCGGGGGGTGGAGATCGCCGAGCTGACCGGCCTGTTGCAGCGCGGCACGTCGGTCCGGATCGGCGGCCCGTCGTCGAGCGGACGCAGCACCCTGCTGCGCTACCTCGCCGCGCTCGATCCCGCGGGCGCGCCGGACGGGGTGATCCTGCTCGACGGGCGGCGCCGCGGCCTGGACGACCTGTTGCAGCAACTGCACGACGCGTGCTTCGCCGGCCCGGCGTATCGACCCACCCGCGAGCAACTGGCCGGGCTCCTGGCCGAGCCGGCCGCGCTCGTGGTCGTGGACGACCTGGCGCTGGGTCAGGACGACCTGTCCGAGCTCCTGCGGATGGCGCCGGAATGCGCGTTCCTGGTGGCCGGTCCGGAGGTGGTGGATCCGATCGTGCGCCGGGATTCGCCGCTGCACGAGATTACCCTGGGCGGTCTTCCCCAGGAGGCGTGCTTCGATCTGCTGCGTCGTGCCGCCGGGCGCGAACTCGACGACGAGGAACTCGCCTGGGCCTCGGCGTTGTGGTTCCAGGTCGGCGGCCATCCGGGGCGGTTCGTCCAGGCCGGCGCGTTGCTCGCGCGGCGCGAGCGCGGGCGGTCCGGCTACGGGCTGCTCGACGACGGCGCGGCGGACGGGTCGGGCGAGCTGCCCTCGCCCGGCGAGCCGCGCCAGTTCGTACCCCGCCTGGTGCCGCTGGTGTCCGCGTCGGCGCAGCAGGTGTTGCGACTGGCCTCGGCCCTGGACGGCGAACTGCCGGACCCGGTACACCTGCCGGCCCTGACCGGCGCGGTGGACGCGGTGGGCGCCGCCGACGAACTGGTCGAAGCCGGGCTGGCGACATGCGAGTTCGGCCGATATCGGCTCACCGGGGGCACCGCCGAGGCGATCGCGGCGATCGTGCGCGGACCGTCCTCGTGGGCGGTCGCGGCGATACAGCACTTCACCTGGTGGGTCTCGCACCCCTCGGTCACTCCCGCCGAGATCGCCCGTGAGGCGGACACGATCCTGGCCTGCCTGCGCGAGTCCGAGCGGCTGGGCAAGGCCGGTTCGGCGCGTTCGTTGGCCCGGGCCTCGGCGCCCGCGTTCGGCGCCTCGGCCCGCTGGGACGCCTGGGGCGAGGTGCTTGACCTGGGCCTGTCCTCGGCGCGCGACGCGGGTGCCGCGGCGGCGTCCGATCACGCCTGGTTCCGGCACGAGTTGGCCATCCTGGCGCTGTGCACGGGCGATCCGCGGGGCGCGCGCGAAGAGGCGGTCGCGGCCACCCGGATGCGCGACGTCGGCTCGGACAAGCGCGGCCTCGCGGCGGACCGCCGGGTGTTGGCCCTGGCCGGCGGCGACCGGGTGGTGGCGGCGGCGACCACCCAGGGGGCGGCCGGCGTGGCGCGCGGCGGGATGGGCCGACGCGGCGGGTTGATGACGGCGGGCGCGGCCCTGGT
>NZ_JBHZAV010000012.1:84060-118097 GCF_042754445.1 Embleya sp. NPDC059213 | reverse complement strand
CGTGTTCGGTGATCAGGTGGCGGGCGAACAGGGCGCCGAGGGCGCCGGTTCCGCCGGTGATCAGGACCGTGCCCTCCGGCGCCAACTCCGGCCCGGCCGTCGCGGCGGCACGCACCCTGGCCAGTCGGGGGGTGCTCGCCCGTCCCGCGCGCAGGGCCACCTGGTCGTGGCCGGACACGATCGCGGTGCCGAGTTGCTCGGCGCTGGCCGTACTGGCGTCCAGGTCGATCAGGGTGATGCGGCCGGGATTCTCCACCTGGGCCGACCTGACCAGTCCCCACACCGGGGCCGCGGCCGGGTCGACGTCCTCCGCGTCGTGGGTCGCGACGGCGTTGCGCGTGACGAGCACGAGCCGGGAGGTCCCGAACGCCAGCCCGTCCTGCACCAGTTCCAGCGCTCGTACGGTGGCCCGGTGCGCCGCGGCCACCGGGTCGGTGCCGGTCGGCTCGTCGATCACGGCGACCAGGACGTCCCCGGCGGCGTCCGCGACGCTCTCGACCCGGCGGGCGGGGCCGGCCGCCGGGGTGTTCCCGAGTACGGCCCAGCCGGTGTCGGTGAGATCCTCCGGGTCGGGGAGCACGACCGGCGACCACAACACGTGGAACAGCGAGTCGGCGACCGCGCCGTCGACCCGGTCCGCGGGCGCCGCCGGACGTGCCCGCAACGCGCGCACCTCGGCGACGGGTTCGCCGGTGTCGTCGGCCAACCACACCCGGAACGCGTCCGGTCCCTTGGGCCTGATCCGGACCCGGAGCGCGCGCGGGCCGGCGGCGTAGAGGTCGAACCCGTGCCAGGACGGCTCGGTGATCTCTCGCCCGACCGCGAGCAACGGGTGCAACGCGGCGTCGAGCAGCACCGGATGGATCCCGAACGTGTCCGGGTCGACGTCCTCGGGCAACCGCACCTCGGCGAACAACTCGTCGCCGCGTTGCCACAGCGCCGCCAGCCCCCCGAACGCGGGCCCGTGTGTGCGACCGCGCTCGTCGAGCCGCCGGTGGAGGTCGTCCAGGTCGATCGGCGCGGCGTCGGCCGGCGGCCAGACGTCCAGCGCGATCGTCGGCGCCGGTGCCGGCTCGGTGAGCAGGCCGGTGGCGTGTACCTGCCACGGCACGGCCGAACCGTCCCCATCCGGCCGGGAGCCGATGGTGATCCGCCGGTGCCCGTCCGCGTCGGCCGCGCCCATGGTGACCTGCACCTGGACCTTGCCGTCGTCCGGGACGGTCAGCGGGACGTCGACGGTCAGCTCGGCGACGCCGGAACAGCCGACCTCGTCGCCGGCCCGGACCGCCAACTCGACCATGGCCGCCGCAGGCAGCGTGGCGATGCCGCCGACCCGGTGGTCGGCGAGCCAGGGCTGGGCGTGCAGCGAGAGCCCGCCGGTGAACACCGCACCGTCACCGCCGGCGAGCACGATGGCCGCCGTCAGCAGCGGGTGTTCCGGTGAGGTCAGGCCGATCCCGCCGGCCTTGCGCCCGCCCGGCGAGGTGCCGTCCAGCCAGTAGCTCTGGTGTTGGAAGGCGTAGGTGGGCAGGTCGGTCAGGGTCGCGGCGGTCCCGGTGAACAGGCGGGACCAGTCGACGGTGTGCCCGCCGGTGTGCAGGTGCGCGAGGGCGGTCACGGCGGTGGCGACCTGCGGCCGTCCCCGGCGTTGCAGCGCGGTGAACGACGCGTCGGCCACGCTCTGCGGGCCCATCGCGGTGAGCACGCCGTCGGGGCCGATCTCCACGAAGCGGGTCACACCCGCCGCGCGCAGTCGGGTGACGTGATCGGCGAACCGCACCGGCTCGCGCACGTGATCCACCCAGTACCGGGCCGAACACACCTCCTCGGCGGTCGCGGCCATCGGGACGACCGGCTCGGTCAACTCGACCCCGGCCAGCACCGCGGCGAACTCGTCCAGGACCGGATCCATCAACGGCGAGTGGAACGCGTGACTGACCGTCAACCGGTTCGTCTTGCGTCCCCGCGCCCGCAGTTCGTCCGCGACCTCGACGACGACGTCCTCGACGCCGGAGATCACCACCGCCGACGGCCCGTTGACCGCCGCGATGCCGGCCTCCTTCTCCCGCCCGCGCAACAACTCGACGACCTCGGCCTCCGCGGCCCCGACCGCGACCATCGCCCCGCCCTCGGGCAACGCCTGCATCAACCGGCCACGCGCGGCGACCACCCGACAGGCGTCGTCCAACGTCAACACCCCGGCCACGTGCGCCGCGGCCAACTCGCCGATCGAATGCCCGGTCACGAAGTCCGGCCGCACACCCCACGACTCGAGCAGCCGGAACAACGCCACCTCGACCGCGAACAACGCGGGCTGGGTGAACCCCGTCTCGTCCAACCCCACCCCGCCGAACACCACGTCCTTCAACGACCGGGACAGGTGAACGTCGAAACGGGCACAGATCTCGTCGAACGCCGACGCGAACACCGGGAACGCCTCGTACAGCTCCCGACCCATCCCCGCCCGCTGCGCACCCTGACCCGTGAACAGGAACGCCGTACGCCCCTCCACCGCGACCCCGGAAACCACCCCGGCCCCGGCCTCACCCGCCGCCAACGCCCGCAACCCCGCGACCAGTTCACCCCGATCCGCGGCCACCACCACACCACGATGCTCGAACGTCGACCGCGACACCGCCGCCGACAACCCGATATCCGACAACGACACCTCGTCGCCGGCCGCGGCGCAGACCAGCGACGCCAACCGCTCCGCCTGGGCCCGCAACGCCGGTACCGACCGCGCCGACACGGCCACCGGTACCACCACCGGCACGACCGGGGCCACCGGTACGACGACCTCGGTCGACTCCACCGGCACCGGCTCGACCGCCGGGGCCTGTTCGACGATCAGGTGTGCGTTGGTACCGCTGACTCCGAACGAGGACACCGCCCCGCGCATCGGCCGCCCGGTCGTCGGCCACGGCCGCGCCTCGGTCACCAGCTCGATCGACCCGGCCGACCAGTCCACCGCCGGTGTCGGCGCGTCCACGTGCAACGTCTTCGGCACCACCCGGTGCCGCATCGCCATGACCAACTTGATCACCCCGGCCACCCCGGCCGCGGCCTGGGTATGCCCGATGTTCGACTTCAACGAGCCCAACAACAGCGGTCGGCCGTCCGCCCGGGCCTGACCGTAGGTGGCCAACAGCGCCTGCGCCTCGATCGGATCGCCGAGCATCGTGCCGGTACCGTGCGCGTCGATCACGTCGACCTCGGCGGGGGAGAGACCCGCGTTGGCCAGCGCCCGGCGGATGACCCGCTGCTGGGACGGGCCGCTCGGCGCGGTCAGGCCGTTCGAGGCGCCGTCGGAGTTCACCGCACTGCCGCGGATCACGGCCAGTACCGGGTACCCCAGCCGCCGGGCGTCGGAGAGCCGCGCCAACGTCAGCACGCCCACCCCCTCGGAGAAGCCGGTGCCGTCCGCCGCCGCCGCGAACGCCTTGCAGCGCCCGTCCGGCGCGAGCCCACGCTGCCGGGAGAACTCCACGAAGCCGTCCGGCACCGGAATCACCATCGCCCCGCCGGCCAGCGCCAGCGAGCACTCGCCGTTGCGCAGCGCGGTCACGGCGTGGTGGATCGACACCAGCGACGACGAACAGGCCGTGTCCATGCTGACCGTGGGCCCTTCCAGGCCCAGGACGTAGGAGATCCGACCGGAGGCGACGCTGGTCAGCATCCCGGTCATCGCGTAACCCTCGATGCCGGTGGACGCCGCGTCGACGGTGGAGGCGTAGCCGGTGTACATGACCCCGACGAACACCCCGGTGTCGCTGCCCCGCAACGAACGCGGGTCGATCCGGGCCCGTTCGATGGCCTCCCACGTGGTCTCCAGCAGCAGCCGCTGCTGCGGGTCCATCGCCAGCGCCTCCCGGGGCGAGATCCCGAAGAACGCCGAGTCGAAACCCTTGACGTCGCTGAGGAATCCGCCCTGGCGCGCGTAGAACTTGCCCATCGCGTCGGGGTCCGGGTCGTACATGCCCGCCACGTCCCAGTCGCGGTCGGCGGGGAACTCGGTGATCGCGTCGACGCCGTCGGCGGCCACCCGCCACAACTCCTCGGGCGTGGACACGTCGCCCGGGTAGCGGCAGCCCATGCCCAAAATGGCGATGGGCTCGGACCGGCTCGATTCCAATTCCTCGACCCGGGCCCGGGCCTTGTGCAGGTCGGCGGTGACCCACTTGAGGTAGTCGAGGAGTTTCTCGTCCTTGTTCATCTGCCGCTCGCTCATGAGGACACCGCCCGAATCGAGTTCTCCAGTCCCGTGGCGGGACCCTGCTTGGTCAGCACCGACGAGCCGAGCCGGCCGGCCAGGGACAGCGCGAGGTGCAGGCGCAGGTGGTCCACCCGCAGGGACCGCCCCAGCAGTTGCTCCGCCTTCTTGACCCGGTAGACCACGGTGTTCTTCGCGATGTGCAGGTGTTTGGCCGTGACGGCCACGCCCCGCTCGTTGTCCAGCAGGCACCGCACGGTCTCGCGCAACGCGGCCATGGTGCGGTTGTCGGCGGCGAGCGGGCCCAGTTCACGGCGGACGAAGTCGGCGGTGGCCTCGGCGTCGTTGCCGAGCAGGATCACCAACTCCAGGTCGCCGTAGTCGCACAGCCTGGACGGGCCGGGCTCGGTGATCCGGCCGACCCGCTCCGCGGTGACCGCCTGCTCGTGCGAACGCTGGAAGCCGGCCACGCCGTCGCCCGGCAACCCCGAGGCGACGTGGATGTGCGCCGGCAGGTCCACCGGCTTGTCCGAGCGCCCCAGCTCGCCCGGGTGGTCGGTGGCGCGACCGCCCCACGCCCACAGTCGGCCCGGGCCCGCCGGAAGCAGCAACATCGAGGAGCAGCCGACCTGGTCCAGCAGCCGCAGTGCGGTGGTCTCCAGCTCGCGCTTGCTGTCCGGGGTGATCTCGTCCTGCCACAACACCAGCGCGACGTGATGCAGCGTCAGGTCGTACTGCAACCGGCGCAGCGCCTTGCGCGTGTCGACCGGCTTGCCCTTCAAAATCGCGGACACCAGTTCGAAGCGTTCACCCACGGATCCGGCGAACCAGCGGTTGCGTTCGGCGGCGAACTTCTCGGTCACCGCGGCGGAGAGGGTCTCCATTCCGTCGAACAGGTCGGCCGAAATGGACCGCATCATGGCCGGCTGGTCCTGGGCGGGGATCTGCGCCTCGCAGAACGCGAACAACTCGCGGGTGAATCGTGCCTGGCTGGCCCGGACGCACCGGAGCAGGAGGTCGACCGTGGTGTTGTCGGCGATGCGTTCCCGAATGGCATTGGTGAGTTCGGCGGAAAGCAGCCCGGTAATGGCGCGCACACCACTGAGTCGCAATACGACCCAGAGCGCTATCGCCTCGATCAGCCGCGTTTCGCTGGAAGATCTTCGATCGAAGCGCACGAACGGTTCCCCGGCCAACTCGGCGAGCAACAGACGGCTGTTCTCGATGGCCCAACCGGTCGCCCCGGAACCGACGCGCAGGACGACCTCCTCGACCAACTGCGCGTTCGTCGCCGGTAGATGGAGTACGGAGTCGTCCGTGGGGCGCAGTAGATGCAACAGCGAATAGGTGGATGTGATCTGTCGTTGCGCAGGTATGGCAGCCTGCGATATCGGATAGGCCGACAACGAGTAGCCTCCGTACCGGAAAGCGAGCGCGACTGGTCGTCGGCAGCCTTACACGGTTCCATCCACGGTGGGTAATCGGCCGGTAACCGCACGCCGGTGCCGAGATTACCGCCCGATGGGCGGGCTCGGCGGGCGGGTGCGACCTGCATGTCTTGGTGTTTGCGGCGGTATGCCCGGCCCCGGATCGCCGCACCCGGGTGCGGCTGTGCCGCACGCGCCCTGCGCGGGTTCGGGTGCGCGGGACGCGTGCGGGGTGGTGTTCGCCGGCGGACCGTGCCGGGCGGCGGGCGCCGTCGGTCAGTTCGGTACGCGGTCGCCTTCGGACCGCGCGGGCGGCGCGGTGCGCGGGTTCGTGTTCTTCGCCTTGGGCCGGTGTCGCCCGAAGCGCCGGACCAGCGGCGTCTCCACGCACCAGTACAGGAACGCGGAGCAGGCCAGCGCGGCGCCGAGCACGGCCAGGATCAGCAGTGCGTTGACCCAGGACGAGAACGTGCGGGTGGGGCCGATGAATTCGGCGGTCTGCATGATGACGATCCAGTGCACCATGTAGAACGCGAAGGAGATCTCGCCCAGGTAGATCATCGTCGGCTTGCGGAACACCGAGGCGGTGCGCTGTCGGTCCGCGACCGCGGCGGCGGCGATCAGGGGCGCGGTCCACACGGTCGCCACGCCGGCCGTGCCCGCCAGGTACGGCTCGTACTGGGTGAGCACGTAGCCGACGACGGCCAGGCCGAAGGCGGGCACCAGGCCGATGCGCGGCCAGCGACCGGCCGCGACGACCTTGGCCAGCAGAATGCCCAGGACGAATTCGAGCGCCCGGACCGGCGGGAAGAAGTACACGAACCACACCTGGTCGAAGGACACTTCGCCGGACACCCCGAAGGCGGCGAGCCGGGGCTGGTCGTCGACCACGTAGGTGCCGACCAGGAACGCGCCCACGATCAGCGCGAGTACCACCGCGACCGCCGGCCACAACCACTCCTCGCGGATCCGGCGCAGGACCGGCAGCAGGAAGGGGAAGGCCAGGTAGAAGAAGAACTCGCAACACAGCGACCAGCTCACCCCGTTGACCGCCGAGACGGTCTGGATGTCCGGGAACCACGCCTGTTGCATGGACCCGGAGGCGAGCCAGTCGACCAGCCGGGTGGGCCGGTCCGTCTCCAGTACGAACAGGGCCGCCAGGCCGAAGGTGACCACGTGCATCGGGCCGATCTTCGCCAGCCGGCGGCGCCAGAACGAACCGGTCGTGTCGCCCGAGCGGGCCGTCCAGGTGAGCACGAAGCCGCTCAGGATGAAGAAGAAGCCGACGCCGTAGGAGCCGAAGAGGGCGAAGGTCTCGCGAAGGTCGTCCCCCGTGTCACCCGGGACGAGCCGGGTGTAGAACAGGATGTGCGTCGTGAAGACGAGCAGGGCCGCCACGATGCGCAGTCCCGTCAACGACGGCAACCGTGCGGGTTCCGGGTGATCGGACGTGTGCGCATCGCCGGCGCGGCTCGGGCCGACTTCCCTGGTCACCATGTGATCGTCGGGGGTAGGAGTTCACCAGCGGGTTTCGCGCTTTCCCGAGCGGAGCGCGGCGGATTCGATCCGGAATGAATGGATGTGATCTGCGGATGCGCAGGAATAAGAGCCTGCGCTATCGGATAGCCCGACAACGAGTGGCCTCCGTACTGGAAAGCGGACGTGATCTGGGGGTCGGCAGCCTTGCACGATTTGTTCCCTGCCGGGTAATCCGTCGGTAACCGGGACCGGGCGGCGGAATTACCGCACGGTGGGCGGAAACTCGCGGCCCGCGCGATATCTTGCAATGCGCAGTCCGCCGATTGGCAATGACGAGGAGTACTCGTGACCGAGCCGGCCACACAAGACGTCCCGACCGCAGTCGGTGCCGGAGCCGGCACCGTGCCGTGGGTGTTGTCCGGGCGAACCGAACAGGGTCTGCGCGGCCAGGCCGCGCGGCTGCTGGCCCGGCTCGAATCCGACGCGGCGGCGAACGTCGCCGACGACCTCACCGACGTGGGCCGGTCGCTGGTGGCGGCCGGCGCGCTCTTCGAGTATCGGGCCGTGGTGCTGGGGCGCGACCGGGCGGAGTTGCTCGCCGGCTTGCGGGCGCTGGTCGAGGAGCGGCCCGCGCCGAACGTGATCAGCGGACGGGCGACCCGGCAGGCCCAGGCCGATGCCCGGCCGGTGTTCGTCTTCCCGGGCCAGGGCACCCAGTGGGTCGGCATGGCCGTCGAGCTCTTGCACACCTCGCCCGCGTTCGCCCAGGAGATCCGGGCCTGCGAGAAGGCGCTGTCGCCGCACCTGGACTGGTCCCTGGAGGACGTGCTGCGCGGGGTGGCGGGAACGCCGCCGCTGGACCGGGTGGACGTCGTACAGCCGGTGCTGTTCTCGATGATGTTGTCGCTGGCCCGGCTGTGGCGCCGATTCGGCGTGGAGCCCAAGGCGACGGTCGGCCATTCGCAGGGCGAGATCGTGGCCGCGCACGTCGCGGGCGCGTTGTCGCTGGAGGACGCGGCGCGAATCGTCGCGCTGCGCAGTCGGGCGCTGACGGCGATCCGCGGTCGCGGCGAGATGTTGACGGTGCTGGCCCCCAACGAGCGGGTGCGCACCATGCTGGCCGACTGGGACGGCGTGTTGTCGATCGCGGCGGTGAACGGCCCGGCCACCATGACCGTGTCGGGTGACGTCGGCGCGATGGCCGAGTTCGGTGCCGCGCTCTCCGCGGCTCGGATGATGCGCTGGCGGGTGCCGGGAGTGGACTTCGCCGCGCACTCGGCGCATGTGGAGGATCTGCGCGAGACCCTGCTCGACCTGGCGGCCGACATCCGACCGGCGCGCGGCGACGTGCCGTTCTACTCGACGGTGACCGGACGGCGCATCGACACCGACGAACTGGACGCCGAGTACTGGTACCGGAATCTGCGCCAGACCGTCAGGTTCGACGAGGCGGTGCGTTCGCTGGTCGCCGACGGGCACTCGATCTTCGTCGAGTGCAGCGCCCAGCCGGTGCTGTCCGTCGGCATCCAGGACATCGTCGAGGAACTCGGTCGTTCGGCCGTACTGATGGCGACGCTGCGCAATGAGGACGGCGGGATGGGCCGCTTCCTCGCCGCGTTGGCGGAAGCGTACGTGCACGGGGTCGCGGTGGACTGGACGGCCGCGTTCGCGTGAGAACCGGGTGACCGCGTCCGGTCCGCCCGAGCCCGTTTGACCCCGCCGTCGCCTTGAGCCCGCCCCGACCGCGCGTCCGGGCCGGTTCGGCGGCGGCTCGGTGCTGCGCCGGCCCGGGGGCGTCGATCCGCCGCGTCCGGGCATGCCAAGGGGCGGGTCGGCTTCGCCCGGAGTGGACGAAGGCGGCCCGCCGGGGTGGGGCGGGAGCGGTCAGGCCGATTCCGGGGACACCGGGATTCGGCTGGTCATGCGCTCCATGCCGCTGATCCAGTTGTCGCGCAGCGCGGCGGTGGCGGCGGCCACGTCCCCGGCGCGCAGGTGTTCGGCGATCCGGCAGTGCTCCTCCGCCTCGCGTTCCAACAGCGTGTCCTCGCCCGCGATCAGGTGGGTGTAGCGCCGCATGCCCGCCTTCACGCTGGTCACCAGATCCAACAGTCGCTCGTTCGGACACCGGCCGAGCAGCAGGTCGTGCCACTCGTCGTCGTGCCACTCGATCTCCGACTGCTCCGCCACCGGATCCGGGAAGTCCCGGGCCAGGCGCAGCAACTCCGGTGCCATCTCCTGGAGTTCGGCTGGGTCGGAGAGTTCGAGCGCGAGCGATTCCAGGCCCGCGACGATCTCGCACAGGTCGCGGAACTCCTTGCTGCTGACCGGCGCGAACCGGAAGCCGCGTCCCTGATTGCTCTCCAGGACGCCCTCGCCGGCCAGGGTGATCAGGGCCTCGCGCAGGGGAGTGCGGCTCACCCCCAACTCGCCCGCGAGCACCACCTCGTTGATGTCCTTGCCTGCCGCGAAGTCACCCCGGTCGAGGCGCAGAAGCAACTCCTCGCGGATCTGCTCCCGCAGAGGTCGCCGCTGGATTCCCATGGGTCGGTTACTCCTCGTGTCGATCGACGTCGATAACTGGTGCTTGACATGTCACACCGTAGACACCTTGAATTATGAATACAGAATACATGAACGGGAGGTCGACGTGGGGTTGACGCGAGTACCCGGGCTGCTGTTCGGGGGTGACTACAACCCCGAGCAATGGCCCGAGGAGGTCTGGGTCGAGGACGCCAAGCTGATGGTCGAGGCCGGGGTGAACATGGCGACGGTCGCCGTCTTCTCCTGGTCACGGCTGGAACCCAGGCCTGGCGAGTACGACTTCGGCTGGTTGGACCGGGTACTCGACCTGCTGCACGAGCACGGCATCGCCGCCGACCTGGCCACCGCGACCGCCACCCCGCCGCCGTGGCTGGTCCGCGAGCACCCGGAGCTGTTGCCGGTCGACGCGAACGGCACCCGGCTCGAATTCGGCTCCCGGCAGGGCTACTGTCCCAGCTCGCCGATCTTCCGCGCGGCCACCGTGCGACTGGCCCGGGCGATGGCGGAGCGTTACGGCGAGCACCCGGCGCTGGCGATGTGGCATATCGGCAACGAGTACGCCGACCACACGCTGGAATGCTTCTGCGACGAGTCCGCCCGGCACTTCCGCCGCTGGCTGGCCGAGCGATACCGGGACATCGACGGCCTCAACGCCGCGTGGGGCACCTCGTGTTGGGGTCAGCACTACACCGACTTCGAACAGATCGCCCCGCCGCGCGCGGCGCCGGGCCCGATCAACCCGACCCAGGTGCTGGACTGGCGCCGGTTCTGCTCGGACGCGCTCCTGGAGTGCTTCGAGGCGGAGCAGCGCGTACTGCGCGAGGTCACCCCCGACATTCCGGTGACCACGAACTTCATGAGCATCCTGGCCGGCCTGGACTATTGGAAATGGGCCGAGGCCGAGGACTTCGTCAGCGACGACGCCTACCCCGACCCGGCCGACCCCACCTCGCACGTGGGCATCGCGCTCAGCTACGACCTGATGCGCTCGCTCAAGCGGCGCCCGTGGCTGCTGTTGGAGCAGGCCCCGAGCGCGGTGAGCTGGCGCGAGGTCAACGTGCCCAAGCCGCGGGGCAAGATGCGCCTGGACAGCCTCCAGGCACTCGCGCACGGCGCCGACGGGGTGATGTTCTTCCAGTGGCGCCAGGCCCACTACGGGCCGGAGAAGTTCCACTCCGCCCTGCTCCCGCACGGCGGCGTGCAGACCCGCGGCTGGCAGGACACGCTGCGTCTGGGCGGCGAACTGGCCAGGCTCGCCGAACTCGCCGGCACCACCAGCCGCGCGGACGTCGCCCTGCTGCTGGACTGGTCCTCCTGGTGGGGCCTGGAGGCGCCCGAGTCGATGCCGTCCAAGCGGCTGGAACTCAAGCGCCTGCTCACCGCCTGGTACACCCCGCTGCACGCCCTCGGAATCACCGTCGACCTGGCCCCACCGGACCGTGACCTGTCCGACTACCGCCTGGTCATCGCGCCCAACCTGTACCTCTGCACGGACGAACAGGCGGCCCGACTGCGGGCGTTCGACGGCGAGCTGATCGTCGGCCCGTTCAGCGGCGTGGTCGACGCGGCCGACCGGATCCATCCCGGCGGGGCCCCCGGCCCCCTGCGCGAGCTGCTCGGGGTGAGCGTCGACGAGTTCTGGCCGCTCGCCGACGGCGACACCAGGCTCGTCCGGCACGCCGACGGCACCGCGGGCGGCGCGACCCGATGGGCCGAGTGGCTGCGTGTCGAGGCGGCCACACCGATCGCCACCTACGCGGACGGCGACCTGGCCGGGCAACCCGCGATCACCCGACACGGCCGCGCCACCTACGTCGGCTGCGACCTCGACGACGTCACGCCCGTACTGACCGAGGTACTCACCCGCGCGGGCGTCCGCCCCGTCGCGGACGTGCCCCCCGGGGTCGAGGCCACCTGCCGCAGCGGACCCGACGCCGACTACCTGTTCCTGCTCAATCACGGCACGACCACCGCGACTGTGACCCTGCGCGCCCCCGGCACGGACCTGCCGACCGGGCGCGACCTGCACGGCCCGATCGAGATCGGGCCCAGGGACGCCGTGGTGCTGCGCACCGCTCACGAGGGAGAGAAGTGACCCACCCCTACATACCCAATGCCGAGCCGGCCGTCCGGGCCGAGATGCTGGCCGCGATCGGGGTCGAGTCCATCGAGGACTTCTATGCCGCCATCCCCGCCGCGCTGCGCCTGAACCGGCCGCTCGACCTGCCCGCGCCGATGGCCTCGGAACACGAACTGGTCCGGCACATGCGCGGGTTGCTCGCACGCAACACCGACACCACCGAGGTGCTCAGCTTCCTCGGCGGCGGCTGCTACCCGCACCACGTGCCCGCCGTGTGCGACGAGGTCAACTCGCGCGGCGAGTTCCTCACCGCCTACGCCGGCGAGCCGTACGAGGACCACGGCCGATTCCAGGCGCTCTTCGAGTACGTCAGCATGATGGGCGAACTCCTGGAGATGGACGTCGTCAACGTCCCCACCTACGACGGCTTCCAGGCGACCGGCACCGCGCTGCGGATGGCCGCCCGCTACACCGGCCGATCCAAGGTGCTGGTCACCGCCGCGATCGGCGCGGACAAGCTGAGCAAGCTGCACGACTTCCTCTCGCCCGACGTCGAGATCGTCATGATCGCGATCACCGAGACCGGCGAGGCAGCCGAGTTCACCGTCGACGATACCGTCGCCGCGGTCTACCTGGAGAGCCCCAACCTCTACGGCGTGGTCGAGAGCCGGACCGCCGAGATCGCCGAACTCGCGCACGCCCAGGGCGCGTTGCTCGTGGTGAGCGCCGACCCGATCTCGCTCGGCGTACTCGCCCCGCCCGCCACCCTCGGCGCGGACATCGTCTGCGGCGACATCCAGTCGCTGGGCATGCACCAGAGCTACGGCGGCGGCCACGCCGGCTACATCGCCACCCGGGACGAACCGCGCCTGGTCGCCGAGTTCCCCTCGCGCCTGTTCGGCATCGCGCCGACCGCGGTACCCGGCGAATACGGCTTCGGCGACGTCTACTACGACCGCACCTCCTTCGCACTGCGCGAGGAGGGCAAGGAATGGGTGGGCACCGCCGCCTCGCTGTGGGGCATCACGGCCGGCGTCTACCTCGCCCTGATGGGCCCCGAGGGCATGCGCGAACTCGGCGAGACGATCCTGGCCCGCACCCGCTACGCGATGGACGAACTGGCCGCCGTACCCGGGGTGTCGGTCAAGCACGCCCAGGCGGTGCACTTCCGCGAGTTCGCGATCGAGGTGGCCGATACCGACGCGCTGCTCACGGCGCTGCGCGAGCACGGCATCTACGCCGGCATCGCGCTGGACGCCACGACGCTGCTGGTCTGCGTGACCGAGCGGCACGGCAAGGACGACATCGACTCGCTGGTGCGAGCGGTACGAGAGGTGCAGGGCTGATGGGTGCCGTCGGAGAATCCTTCGCGAAATTGCCGATCGAGGCGAAGCCGCCGCTGCGCCGGTTCCACCAGGCGCGCTGGGACGAGCCGATCATCTTCGAGCTGTCCAGCCCCGGCCGGCGCGGCATCGGGGTGCCCGAGGCGGGCGTGCCCGCCGTGGAACTGCCCGCCGGCATCCGGCGCGAGACGCCGCCCGCGCTGCCGCAGATGTCCCAGTTGCACGTGCTCCGGCACTACATGCGACTCTCCCAGGAGACCATCGGCGTCGACCTGGGCATCGCCGTCGGCCAGGGCACCTGCACGATGAAGTACAGCCCCAAGATCAACGACCGGTTCGTCGCCGACGCCAAGATCGCCGAACTGCACCCGGCCCAGCCCGAGGACAGCGTGCAGGGCGTGCTCGCGATCTACTGGCACCTGGAGCAGATGCTCAAGGAGATCTCCGGCCTGAACCGGGTCTGCCTGCAACCGGGCTCCGGCTCGGCGGCGATCTACGCCAACATCGCGATGATCCGCGCCTACCACGCCTCGCGGGGCGAGGGCGAACAGCGCGACCAGGTGATCACCACGATGTTCTCGCACCCCTCGAACGCGGCCTGCGCCAAGGTCGCCGGGTACGAGGTGATCACCTTGATGCCCGACGCCGACGGCTACCCGGACATCGAGGCCCTGCGCGCCGCCGTGGGCCCGCGCACCGCCGCGCTGATGATCACCAACCCGGAGGACACCGGGATCTACAACCCCCGGATCGCCGAGTTCGTCGAACTCGTGCACGGGGCGGGCGGGTTGGCCTGCTACGACCAGGCCAACGCGAACGGCATCCTGGGCATCACCCGGGCCGCCGACGCCGGGTTCGACCTGTGCCACTTCAACCTGCACAAGACCTTCTCCACCCCGCACGCGTGCGGCGGCCCGGCGGCGGGCGCGTGCGGTGTCGCGGAGAAGCTGGTGCCGTTCATGCCCGGCCCGACCATCGAGTTCGACGGCGAACGCTACTTTCTGGACACCGACCGGCCGCAGTCGGTCGGCAAGATCCGGCCCTACCTCGGGGTCACCCCGAACGTGGTGCGCGCCTACGCGTGGATCATGGCGCTGGGCGCCGAGGGTCTGCGGCAGGTGGCCGAGACGGCGGTGCTGAACAACAACTACCTGATGCACAAGGTGTTGCAGATCCCCGGTGCCTCCGCGCCGTGGAACAAGGACCGGCTGGAGCAGGTCCGCTACTCGTGGCAGGCGCTCTACGAGGACACGGGCGTGCACTCGGAGGAGATCGGCGTGCGCGCGTCCGATTTCGGCGTGCACTACTGGACCAGCCACCACCCGTACCTGGTGCCCGAGCCGTTCACCCTGGAGCCGACCGAGTCGTACTCCAAGGAGGACCTCGACGAATACGCCGCGATCCTGGCGCACGTCGCGGACGAGGCGCGCAGCGAACCGGAGTTCGTCAAGGGCGCGCCGTACAACCAGACCGTGCACAAGATCGACCCGACCTGCCTGGACGACCCGGAGCAGTGGGCGACGACCTGGCGGGCGTACGTCCGCAAGCACCTGTCATGAGAGTCGGCCTGGTCGTCAACCCGGTGGCCGGCCTCGGCGGGGCGGCCGGGCTCAAGGGCAGCGACGGCGCCGACGTGCAGCGCGAGGCGCTGGCACGCGGGGCGATCGCCCGAGCCGGGGAGCGCGCGACCGCGGCCGTGCGCGCGCTCCTGGCCGCCCGCCCGGACGCCACCGTGGTCACCGTGCCCGGCGCGATGGGCGAGCACGCCGTGCGCGCCGCCGGCGCGGTGCCCGAACTGGTGGCGTGCACACCGGGGGAGCCGTCCTCGTCCGCCGACACCCGGGCCTGCGTCCGGGCGTTGGCGGCGGTGGATCTGCTGCTGTTCGCGGGCGGCGACGGCACCGCCCGGGACGTGCTGGACGCCGCGCCCGGCATGCCGGTGCTCGGCATCCCGGCCGGGGTCAAGGTCTACTCCGGCTGCTTCGCGGTCGGCCCGGCGGCGGCCGGCCACGCCGCCGCCGAGTTCGCCGGGGACACCACCGAGGCCGAGGTGGTGGACCTGGACGAACAGGGCTACCGCGAGGGCCGGGTCGGCCCCCGCCTGTACGGCACGCTGACCGTGCCCGCGGTCCGGGTCCGGCTGTCCGGTCGCAAGACCGGCTCCTCGGGCGCCGCGCCGGAAAGCATCGAGGCCATCGCCCGCGAAGTGGTCGCCCGGATGCGCCCGGGTGTGCGCTACATCCTGGGACCGGGCACCACCACCCATGCGGTCGGCCGCGCGCTGGGCGCCGAATCCACCCTGCTCGGCGTGGACGTGGTCGCCGACGGCGTGCCGATCGGGGTCGACCTGAGCGAGCGCGCGCTGCTCGACCTGGTGGAAGGGCACGAGACGGACGCCGTCGTGTCGGTGATCGGCGGCCAGGGCTTCGTGTTCGGCCGCGGCAACCAGCAGATCAGCCCGTCGGTGCTGGCCCGCGTGCACGGCCTGACCGTGCTCGCCACCCGCACCAAGCTGGCTGCGCTCGGCGGCCGGCCGCTGTTGGCGGACACCGGGGACCCGGCCACGGACGCCCGGTTGAGCGGTTTCGTCCGGGTGGTCACCGGCTACCGCGAGAGCGTCCCCTATCGAATTGTTCCTGCGAGTGAGGAGTGCTGCGGATGAACGGGATGACTGGATCCCTGCACGGCAAGGTCGCCATCGTCACCGGCGGCGGCTCGGGCATCGGCCGGGCCACCGCGCTGATGTTCGCCGCAGAGGGTGCGGACGTGGTGATCGCCGACATCGACGCGGCGGCGGCGACCCGCACCGCGCAGGAGATCACCGACCAGGGCTCCCGGGCGGTCGGGGTCGAGGCGGACGTCTCCGCCGAGGCCGACTGCGTGTCCGTGGTGTCCACGGCGGTGCAGACGTTCGGCGGGCTGCACGTGTTGTTCAACAACGCGGGCATCATCCGGCGCGCCGACGCGATCGGCACCTCGGTCGAGGAGTGGGACCGGGTGATGGCGGTCAACGTGCGCTCGGTCTTCCTGATGTGCAAGCACGCCGTCCCCGCGATGAGCGACGGTGGGTCCATCGTCAACACCGGCTCCGGCTGGGGTCTCAAGGGCGGCGGCAACGCGATCTCCTACTGCGCGTCCAAGGCCGCCGTGGTCAACATGACCCGGGCCCTGGCGATCGACCACGCGGCGGCCGGCATCCGGGTCAACTCGGTCAACCCCGGTGACACGGACACCCCGATGTTGCGCGAGGAGGCCCGGCAACTGGCCGAGGACTGGACGGCGTTCGCGGCCGACGCGGCGGACCGTCCGATGGGCCGCGCCGGCACGCCGGACGAGATCGCCCGCGCGGTGCTCTTCCTGGCCTCCGACGCGGCGAGCTACATCACCGGCACCGCCCTGGTCGTCGACGGCGGCGGCCTCGCCTAGTCATCCCGGCCCCGCTCCCGTCGTCGCCGTCGGCGACGGGCGCGGGCCCGGTCCCGGTACGTGCACGTCCCGCACCATTCCCCCCGGAGGCACATCGTGTCATTTTCCCGCGCAGCGAAGACCGTCGCCGTGCTGGCCGTCGGTGCCGCACTCGCCGCAACCACCGGTTGCGGCGGGAGCAGCGGCTCCGGCTCCGGCTCCGGCAAGACCACCGTCACCTGGTCGACCTGGGGCAACCCCGAGGAACTGGCCCGGTTCAAGGAGTTCGAGAAGGACTTCGGCAAGCGCCACCCCGACATCAAGCTGAAGCTCCAGGCGGTGCCGTCCTACAGCGACTACCACGCCAAGCTGCTCACCCAGCTCTCCTCCAAGACCGCGCCCGACGTGTTCTACGTCGGTGACGACTTCGCCGGCAAATTCGTTTCCGCCGGGGCGCTCGCGCCGCTCAACGAGAAGATGGCGGCCCCCGACAGCAAGGCCAAGCAGGAGGACTTCTTCGACGGGCTGTACGGCGGCGCGAAGAAGGACGGCAAGATCTACGGCATACCGAACGACGCCAACCCCGAGGTGCTCTGGTACGACAAGCAGACGCTCAAGGACGCCGGGATCACCGAGGACCCGGCCGCGCTGAACGCGCAGGGCAAGTGGACGATGGCCACCTTCCTGGAGATGAACCGCAAGCTCAAGGGCGCGGACAAGGCCGGTTCGGTCTTCTACAACTGGTACGGCTCGACCTACAGCATGATCAACGGCTTCGGCGGCAAGGTGTACGACGGCGGCAAGTTCGTCGGCAACACCGACCCCAAGTCGCGCGAGGCATTGAAGGCATTGGCGGACGGCTACCAGAACGGGACCTTCCTGGTCGCCGACATCCTGCCCGAGGGCAACGGCTCCGACGTGCAGTTCATCAAGCACAAGGTCGGCTTCGCCGCGGGCGGACGGTGGATGATCGACACGGTCAAGAAGGGGCAGCCGGACAACTACGACATCGTGCCGTTCCCGTCCCAGTCCGGCGTGTTGATGCCGCAGACGGTCGGCACCTCCTTCCTGGCACTCAACAAGGACGCCAAGAACGCGCAGGCGGCCTGGACCTTCATGTCCGAGTTCGTCTCCAAGGAGGGCCAGACCCTGCGCCTGAAGGGCGGCGGCAACGCGGTGCCCTCGGTCAAGGGCGCGGACAGCGTGGTGATGGAGGGCTACCCGGCGCACGCGCAGACCTTCGTCGACGCCCGGGACGGCGGCTTCGCCAACTACCCGGAAGAGGCCGGCGTGCCGGAACTGACGGCGAAGATCAACGAGTTGCTGCTGAAGTTGTGGACCGGCAAGGTCGGGTTCGACCAGGCGATGAACGACCTCGGCTCGCTCGTCTCCGGCAAACTGAGCTGACCGGGGGCCGCCGTGACCACGTCCACGCTCAGCCGCACCACCGACGCACGGCGCCCGGCCACCGACAAGCCCGACAGCCGCCGGACCCTTTTGGGCCGGCGGCGTCGGGAACGGTGGTGGGCCGCCCTCTTCCTCGGGCCGCAACTGGCCGCCCTGCTGGTCTTCACCCTGATACCGCTGGGCTTCGCCGTCGTGCTGGCCTTCATGAAGTGGGACGGCCTGGGTGAGAAGTCCTGGGTCGGCTTCGACAACTTCCAGACCCAGTTCTCCGACCCCACCTTCCGCGACGCGGTGCTCAACACGCTGACCCTGGGCCTGATCACGGTGCCGGTGGGGCTGGTACTCGCCCTGCTGATCGCGATGGCGCTCAACAACGTGCGCGGCAAGACCATCTACCGGGTGATCTACTTCCTGCCCGTGGTCACCAGTTCGGTGGCCGTCGCGGTGATCTGGCAGATGTTGCTGGCCAGCGGTGACCTGGGGATGCTCAACAACACCGTGCACGACTGGTTCGGCATCACCCTGCCGGACTGGCTCAACGACCCCGACTGGGTGATGGTCGCGATCGCGGCGGTGACCATCTGGTCCTCGCTGGGCCTGAACGTGGTGATCTTCCTGGCCGGCCTGCAGTCCATCCCGGCGCACCTGACCGAGGTGGCCCGGATCGACGGCGCGGGACCGTTGCGCATCTTCCGGCACGTCACGCTGCCGCTGCTGTCCCCGACCATCTTCTTCTCCTTCGTGGTCGCGGTGATCAGCTCGTTCCAAGCCTTCGACCAGATCTACGTGCTGGTCGACCCGGACCACAACGAGGGCGCCCGCACGATCGTCTACCAGGTCTACGACCTGGGCTTCAAGAAGTTCGAATTCGGCGCCAGCAGCGCCGCCGCCCTGCTCCTGACGCTGATGACGGTCGTGGTCACGGTCGCCCAGTTCGGCATGCAGAAGCGCTTCGTCCACTACGAGTCGTAAGAGAGGAGGGTCGTGATGGTCACTGCCATCCGCCGACGCGTCGGCACCGTCGCACTGCACACCCTGCTCATCGTGGGCGGGCTGCTGATGACGTTCCCGTTCGTGTGGATGCTGCTCACCGCGTTCAAGGGCGAGGGGCAGATGATCCAGGATCCGCTGGCCTGGCTGCCGGACCCCTGGCGCGCGAGCAACTTCCCCGACGCCCTGGACGCGATGCCGTTCGGCCGCGCCTACTGGAACAGTTTCTACATCGCCGCGATCACGGTCGTGGCCACCCTGCTCACCGCCTCGATGGCGGCCTATGCCTTCACCCGGATCGAATTCCCGTTCTCCCGCTCGCTGTTCGTGGTCTTCCTGCTCACCCAGATGGTGCCCACCCAGGTCACCCTGGTGCCGCTCTACGTGATGTTGTCGCACTTCGGCTGGATCGACACCCACCTGGCGCTGATCCTGCCCGCCATCGCGAACCCGTTCGCGGTCTTCATGATGCGCCAGTTCATCCGGGCGGTGCCGATCGAACTGGAGGAGGCCGCCCGGCTGGACGGCGCGAACCGGTGGACGATCTTCACCCGGATCGTGCTGCCCAACATCAAGCCCGGCATGGCCGCGCTCGGCATCATCGTCTTCCTGGGCAGCTGGAACAGCTTCATCTACCCGTTGATCTTCCTCAACTCCGAGGAAAACTTCACCGTTCCGATGTTGCTCGCCTCGTTCAAGGGCCAGCACGGCGGACTGGACTACGGCATGCTCCTCGCCGCTTCGACGATCTCCGTGGTGCCGATGCTGATCGCCTTCATGATCGGGCAGCGGAAGATCATCAACAGCATGGCGGCATCCGGCATGGGAGGCCGCTGAGATGACGGCGCACGACCGCGACCTGCTCGACCGGGTCGCGCCGGACCTGCGCGAACGCCCCTTCACCGACCGCGGTTCGCGGCTGCTGGTGTTGGCGCAGGAGGACGGCGACCTGTGGATCGCCCGGTCCGAGTACGAGACCCGACTCACCGACACGACCGTGCTCACCGGGCTGCGGATCGAGTCGGCGGGCGGCGACCCGCTGCCGATCCGCTCCGCGCACCCGGACCGGATCTCCTTCGCGGGCGGTGTGCACCTGGCCTTCGCCGATCCGGACACGCTCGTCTTGATCGGTACCGGTGCCCGGGCGCGCTGGCGGACGGCGGACGGCGCCGCGCACGAGGCGGCGATCGAGGGCTGCCGGGTGCTGGTGGGCCGGGACGCGCGGATCGAGGGGCCCGCCGTCCTGGCCGCGGCCGGCGCGCGCTGGAACGCCTGGTTCGAGCGCATGCCGGCGGTCCGCGCGGACCTGCGGGAGCGCGCCGCGATGGCGTGGTGGACGCTCGGGGTGAACCTGCTGCCGATCCGCTTCGCGGGCGGCCGGGAGGGCCTGGTCCCGTCCCGGTTCGGCTACGTCGGCGTGTGGAACTGGGACTCCTACTTCCACGCCATCGCGCTGCGGCACGGCGACCCCGAACTGGCCCGGGACCAGATCCGGATCCTGCTCGCCCACCAGCGCGCCGACGGGCTGATCCCCGACGTCGTGCACGACGAGGGCGTGCTGGCCGAGACCAACGACCTGCCGCGCTCGGACCGGGCCCGGCTGGCCGAGCACGTCGGCCAGGCCCTGGGCGAGGACGCGGCACCCGCCGCCGCGGCCGGCGACGCGGTTCCGGTGACCAAGCCGCCGCTGACCGCGTGGGCGGTCTGGAAGATCCACCGGGCGGCCCCCGACCTCGCCTTCCTGGCCGAGGTCTACGAGCCGATCGCCCGCTCCCAGGAATGGTGGCTGACCCACTCCGACCCGGACGGCGACGGCCTGGCCGAATACCTGCACCCGTACTCCAGCGGCCTGGACGACAGCCCGGTCTGGGACTACGGCCCGCGCGCCGAGCCGCCGGACCTGAACGCCTATCTGGCGCTCCAGTTCGACGTGTTGGGCGACATCGCCCAGGAACTGGGCCGAACCGAGGAGGCCGCGACCTGGCGCGAGCGGGCCGCGGCGCACACCGAACTCCTGGTGTCCCGGCGGTGGGACGGCAAACGTTTCACCACCGTCTCGGCGGGCCGCACGGTCCCGGTCCGCACCCCGCTGGAACTGCTGCCACTGCTCACCGGACGGTTGCCGCGCGAGATCGCCGACCGACTGGTCGAGGACCTGCGCTCGCCGAGCTTCTGGGGCGAACGCCCGGTGCCGACCGTGGCGTTCGACGACCCGAACTTCGATCCCGAGGCGATGTGGCGCGGGCCGGTCTGGCTCAACGTCAACTACCTGTTGATCGAGGGCCTGCGCCGCTCCGGATACCCGGACGTGGCCGACGAGTTGACCGAACGCACGGTGCGGATGGTGGCCGAGGGCGGCGGGTTGTACGAGTACTGGAACCCGCTCACCGGCGGCCGGGCCGGGCGGGCGACCACCGGATTCGGCTGGTCCAGCGCGCTGTTCGTGGACCTGGCCCGGAGCTGAGCACACCGCCCGCCGTCGCCGCATCCGGCGACGGCGGGCCGGACGCGCGGTTCAGCGGGCGTCGAGCACGTCGGCCAGGTCGTAGCGGGCCGGTTCGGCGAGTTGTTCATACGTGCACTGGGCCGGATCCTTGTCGGTGCGCCACCGGCGGAACCGGGTCGTGTGCCGGAACCGGTCGCCCTGGACGTGGTCGTAGGCCACCTCGCACACCGATTCCGGCCGCAACGGCACCCAGTCCGACAGCCGACCGCCCGACCAGCGGGTCACCGCGCCGGGCAGCCGATCCGCCTCGTGCGCCTCGGCCTCGGCCCAGTGCGCCCACGGATGCCCGGCCGGATCCGCCATCCGGTACGGCGCCAACTCCTCGACCAACTCGGCCCGCCGGGCCGCGGTGAACGCCGCACTGACACCCACGTGTTGCAGCCGACCACGGTCGTCGTACAGACCGAGCAACAGCGAACCCACCACCGGGCCCGACTTGTGCTCGCGATAGCCCGCCACCACGCAGTCCGCGGTGCGCTCGTGCTTGACCTTGACCATCGCCCGTACATCCGGCAGATACGGCCCGGCCGGGTCCTTGGCCACGACGCCGTCCAGGCCCGCGCCCTCGAACCGGTCGAACCAATCCTGCGCCACGCCCCGATCGGTGGTGGCGGGCGCCAGGTGGATCGGCGCCGACACCTCGGCCAGCGCCCGCTCCAGCGCGGCGCGCCGCTCGGTCAGCGGACGCGACAGATACGCCCGGTCGCCCAGCGCCAGCAGGTCGAACGCCACGAACGACGCCGGGGTGGTCTCGGCCAGCAACCGCACCCGCGAGGCCGCCGGGTGGATCCGGTCCTGGAGCCGATCGAAGTCGAGCCGTCCGTCCCGGGCGATGACCAGCTCGCCGTCCAGTACGCAGCGTGACGGAAGCAGCCGCAACACCGCGTCCACCACATCCGGAAAGTAACGATCCAGCGGCTTGGTGTTACGGCTGCCGATCAGCACCTCGTCGCCGTCCCGGAAGACGATCGCCCGAAACCCGTCCCACTTGGCCTCGTAGTGCAGGCCGGCGGGAATCCGCGCGGCGGCCTTGGCGAGCATCGGCTTGACCGGGGGCATCACGGGAAGGCGCATGCGGCTCAGTGTGCTCGGGCGCCGCACCGGTCGCCTCCGCAGCGGCCGAACGGCGGCACGCCATCGGGACGAAGCGGGGCAAATCTGCCTACCCTGAGGAATGAGCGCTGCCGAGGAATTCGAGGTCGACGGCAGGTCCGTCCGGGTGAGCAACGTCGACAAGATCTACTACCCGGAACGCGGCTTCACCAAGGGTGACGTGGTTCGCTACCTGATCTCGGTCGGCGGTGGCCTGCTGCGCGGTTTGCGGGATCGACCCACCACCCTGCAACGCTTCCCCGAGGGTGTGGACGGTGAGTCGTTCTTCCAAAAGCGGGTGCCCAAATACCTGCCGGACTGGATCCCCACCGCCCGGATCACCTTCCCCAGCGGTCGGCACGCCGACGAGATGGCCCCCGACAGCGTGGCCGCACTGGTCTGGGCGGGCAACCTCGGCTGCCTGACCTTCCACCCCTGGCCGGTCCGACGCAACGCCACCGAACACCCCGACGAACTGCGCATCGACCTCGACCCGCAACCGGGCACCGACTTCGCCGACGCGGTCCGCGCCGCACACGCGATGCGCGAGGTACTGGCCGACTACCGGCTGACCGCCTGGCCGAAGACCTCCGGCGGCCGCGGCCTGCACCTCTACGTGCCGGTCCGGCCCGAGTGGGAGTTCACCGGGGTGCGCCGCGCGGTGATCGCGCTGGGCCGCGAACTGGAGGCGCGGATGCCCGATCGGGTGACCACCGCCTGGTGGAAGGAGGAGCGCGGCGAACGCATCTTCGTCGACTACAACCAGATGGCCCGGGACCGCACCATCGCCGCCGCCTACTCGCCGCGGCCCACCGCCCGGGCGACCGTATCGGCCCCGCTGACCTGGGACGAGGTCGACGACGCGCACCCCGACGACTTCGACCTCGCGAGCATGCCCGAGCGCTACGCCCGGCTCGGCGACGTGCACGCGGACATGTCGGAGCACGCCTTCGACCTGCGCCCGGCGCTCGAACTGGCCGAGCGGCAGGCCCGCGACCACGGCGCGGGCGACCTGCCCTATCCGCCGGATCACCCCAAGATGCCCGGCGAACCACCCCGGGTCCAACCCAGCCGGGCCCGCGAACACTGAAGGCGAAATCCACGAACACCGAATGCGAAATCGGGATCCGAGACAGGAAAGAGTCCCTCATGTGTCTGTCGTTTCGTGCGCCGCTGTCCGTGCACAACCCCGTGTCGATCCACCATCCCTTCTCGACCCGCGCCCGGCTGTCCGTGCGCAAGGACGTGGGTCTGCTCGCGCTGCGCCTGGGCACCGGCGGCGTGTTGTTCGCACACGGCGCGCAGAAGTTGTTCGGCTGGTTCGGCGGCCACGGCCTGGCCGGTACCGGCTCGGCGATGGAACACATGGGCTTTCGGCCCGGTCGGCAGAGTGCGATCGCGGCCGGTCTCGGCGAGGCGGGCGGCGGGGTGCTCCTCGCGCTCGGCCTGGCCACTCCCGCGGCGGGCGCGGCGGCGGCCGGCGCGATGGCGGGTGCGGTCGCGGTACACGCGCCGGCCGGCTTCTTCGCGCAATCGGGCGGCTTCGAGTATCCGGCGTTCCTCGGCTTCGTCGCGGCCGGGCTCGGTCTCGCCGGCCCCGGGCGGTTCTCGGTGGACCACCTGACCTGCCACGTGCTGGACCGCCCGTGGGTGGTCGGCATCGCGTTCACCGGCAGCGCGGCCGCGGCCGCCGCGGTGATCGGCCGCCGCCGGGCCGCCGCCCAGGACGAGACGGACACACCGGCCGAGTAGGGCTCAGCGGCCGGCGCCGGCCCAGGCGAGCAGGCGCTCGACGGGCCACGTGGTGATCACCCGGTCCGTCGGCACCTCGCATGCGGTGGCCCGGGCGCAACCGTGGCCCTGCCAGTCGAGTTGGCCGGGCGCGTGTGCGTCGGTGTCGATCGAGAAGCAGACCCCGGCGGCCAGCGCCCGGCGCAGCAGCCGGGACGGTGGATCCCGGCGCTCGGGGCGGCAGTTGATCTCCACGGCGGTGTGCGACTCGGCACATGCGGCGAACACCGCGTCGGCGTCGAACGTGGACTCCGGGCGCTGCTTGCCCCCGATCAGTCGACCGGTGCAGTGGCCCAGCACGTTGACCCGCGGATTGCGCACCGCGGTCAACAGACGGCGGGTCATCGCCGGCTCCTCCATCCGCAGCTTGGAGTGCACCGAGGCGACCACCACGTCCAGGCGGGCGAGCAGATCCGGGTCCTGGTCCAGCGAGCCGTCGTCGAGGATGTCGCATTCGATGCCGGTCAACAGTCGGAACGGGGCCAGTTCGGCGGCGAGTTCGGCCACCACGCGCAACTGCGCGCGCAGCCGCTCGGCGGTCAGACCGCGAGCCACGGTCAACCGCGGCGAATGGTCGGTCAGGACGACCCACTCGTGCCCCAGGTCCCGTGCGGTGCGGGCCATCACGTCGATCGGGCTGCCGCCGTCGGACCAGTCGGAATGCATGTGGCAGTCGCCGCGCTGCGCGGCCAGCAGCGCCGCGCCGTCGGTGGGTACCGGCGAGGGGCGGGATTCCAGGTCGGCGAGGTAACCCGGCAGCCGGCCGGCCTGGGCCTGCTCGATGACGTCCGCCGTCTTGGGGCCGATGCCCTTCAGCCCGCCGAGCGTGCGCTGCTCGACCCGGCGGCGCAACTCGTCGGGCGTCAGTCCGGCCACCACCGCGGCCGCGGTCCGGAACGCCTTGACCCGGTACGTCGGCGCCTGGTCGCGTTCGAGCAGGAACGCGATGCGATCCAGTGCGGTCACGGGGTCGGGGGCGGGGCCGGGCGGGGAGGCGGGCGAGGGTCGGGGAGCCATGGGGGGACTGTGGCCGCGCCGGGCGAGGGTAAACCGCGCGAGTAGGCCGATCGGCGTTCATCCGCGGGAGTCGGCGCGGGAGCCGGTGCGCGAGTTCCCGTGGGAGTTGCGGTGCGGAACACGAGCCGGCGTCGACCGGGTGCGTGTCCCGGGTGCGGGTGAATTCGGGATGCGGGTGAATACGGCTAGCGACCGGGTTCCTCGTCCTTCATGCCCTTGCGGATCTCCTCGCGCAGTTCGGGCGAGTCGGTGTGCCCGTGCACGGTCTGGGCATGCTGGGTGGCGGCCACGAGGACTTCGTCCTCGGAGCCGGCGATGGTGAGCGTGCACCCGGACTCACTGGGCATGTCCCGGCAATCGACGATCTTGCGCATGACGTCCTCCCGGACTGGGCTCTCGTCCCCGAGGGGCACGGTCCCGGGCACGACGGCGCGAGACCATGGTCATAGTTTAGTCCGTTTTGTGGCTATTTTCGGGCTCGGGTGAGTGGCCCGGCCCCGCCGCTGCGACCCGTGATGACGCGGGTCGCAGCGGTGACCGGGCCGCCGGCCGGTGCTAGCCGTTGGCGAACTCGTGCACGCCCCACCAGCCGGTTTCGTCGCGGTAGATGCCGATGCCCGCCTCGGTGTGGGTCGGGTCGGTCTGGTTGCGGTAGTGGCCCGGGCTGTGTCGCCACATGTCCTGGAACTTCTCGGCCGCCTGCCGGGCGGTCATGGCCGGGTCGCCCCACCACACGATGTTCTCGGCCACGCCGGTGCGGGCGCCGGTGACCAGGACGTCCGCCTCGGGGCCGGAGTGGGCGAAGCCGGTACGACGCATGTGTTCGGCCCACTTGCGGGCGAAGTCGCTCAGGTCGGTGCTCGCCCGGAGCGGCCGGAGGCCGACCTTCGCGCGTTCGGCGTTGAGCAGTTCCAGGGACATCGCCTCGGCGTCGGCACTCGACTGGGACGCGGGCCGGTTGCCGCGCACGGTGGGGTTGGCCCCGGGCGGCCCGTCCGCCGCCGAGGCAGTGGTGGGTCGGGTGCTCCTGGTCGCCGGGGCGGCCTTGCCGTTCGTCCCGACGCGGCTGGGGCTGCCGGTCGGGGTCGGCGTGCGCGTCGCGGGCGCGGTGCCGGTGCTCGGGCCGGTGCTGCCGGCCGGCTGCCCGGGGGCGGGCGAGGTGGGCGCCGCCGACGTGGGGGCCGTGGCCGCGGTGTCGGTCGGAGCCGCCGGCCGGGCCGCGCCGTCGTGCCGCTCGGCGGGCGAGCCGCAGCCGGCCAGCACGAACGCGGCCAGTGTCGCGGCGAGGGTGGTGGACACGGCCCGGTGGTGTCGGTACAGCCGGTGGTGTCGGTACTGCACGATGCGCAACTCCTCGAAAGGTACGGCTACTCGCCCGGCACGAACGCCGGGGACACCTGGGAGAGCCGCGGGGCGCGGGTGGATAACACAAATACCGAATCGAGTTCCGGGCGGGCGGGGCGGGTCAGGCCGGTGTCGCGAAGATCTGGGTCCACCAGGTCGTGCCGCCCGGGCCGACCGCGGCGCCGACGCCGATGTCGGTGAAGCCGCAATCGAGGATGTTGCCCCGGTGGATCGGACTGGCCAGCCACTGTGCGACCACCGACGCGGCGTCCGACCGACCCCGATCGAGGTTCTCGCCCCACTGCCGCCACCGGTAGCCGGCGGCGGTGATCCGGGCGTCGGGGCGCACCCCGTCCGGGGTCACGTGGTCGTAGAACCGGCGGGCGAGCATGTCGTCGGAGTGTTTGCGGGCGGCGCCGCGCAGCCGGTCGTCCACCCGGACCGGAGCACAACCGTGCTCGGCGCGGGCCGCGTTGACCAGGTCGACCACGGCACGTTCGAGCCGGGGCCGAGGGTCGGTGGAGGCGGAGGCGGTCGTGCGGGTGCCGACGGGCTCGGTCGTGGGTGTGGGCGTGGCCGGCCGCGTGGCGCTCGGCGCGGTGGCGGGCCGCGGGTCGGTGGTGGGCGCGGTGGTGGGCGTCGGAGCGGCGTCGGCGCCCGGCGGGTGGGCGGCGGGCGTGTTTCGGGTCGGCGGGGCGTGGTGGGGGCGGTCGACGATGACGACAGCGGCAAGGACGAGCAGGCCGATTGCCGCGGCGCCGAGCGCGAGCCCGCGCGGGCGGCGACTCGGGCGCGGCGCGGCGTGGCCCGGCGGGGCCGCGTGCGTCCCGGGCGACGGGGCGGCCGGGCCGGTGGCGCCGGGCGGGCCGGGATGGGTGGGTGGACCTGCCTGGGTGACCGCGCTCGGGTCGGTGGGTGGGCCCGGGTGGGTGAGCGCGCTCGGGTCGGTGGGTGGGCTCGCTTGGGCTGGCGGGCTCGGGTGGGTGGCCGGGCCCGGGGCGGCGAGGGGGGCCGTCGCGCCGGTCGCCGACCATGGGCCCCGGGCGAGCAGGTGCAGCAGGACGGCGGTGGGCGGCAGCAGGGCCAGGCCCGCGAGCAGGCCCTCGACCGGGGCCAGGTCGTACCGGTGCGCGCCGCACGCGCCACACCCGCGGGCGTGGCGGGCGATGCGTTTGCGCCACAGCGGCGTCGGCTGCCCGTCCCAGGCCGCGAGCAGCGCGCCGGCCTGCGCACAGCGCGGGTCGGCGGCGAGGGCGCGGACCACCACCCGGGCCGCCTCCAACTGCTCCTTCATGCGCTGGACCCGGACCGCCACGTGGGTCGCGGGCAGGTCCAGGGCCGCGGCGAGTTCGGCCCGGGTCAGGGTGCCCGCCGCCTCCAGCCACCACAGGGCGAGCAGTTCGCGGGTGTCCGGGTCCAGCCAGCGGGTCGCCTCCGCGACGTCGCGGCGCTGTCCGGACAGGCCCAGCCGCAGGATGGTCAGGTCGGCGAAGTCGGCTGCCGGGTCCGGGTATTCGGCGATCTCGTCGAGCGGGGTCGTGGTCGCCCGGCGGGCGTGCCGACGGCGCACCTGATTGACCGCGATGGCCACCAACCAGGACCGGAAGCGCTCCGGATCGCGCAGGTCGCCGAGGCCGGACACCGCGCACAGCATGGTCTCCTGCACCACGTCGTCGACGTCCGCGTGCCCGTTCAGCGCCCGGCCGACGATGTTGTAGACCAGCGGCAACCAGTCGGCCACGAGTCGGTCCCGGGCACGCAGATCACCACCCTGGGCCGCGACGACCAGGGCGGTGTTGGGCTCGTTGTCCACGTACGTCCACTCTCCTCGACCGGCGTGCCGGGCCCACTCCCGGGCATCCGCCACTCGGGAGAGCGTCCGGGGCGGCGCGGATAACGGAAATCGCCGAACGAGTTCCGAACGTACCGACCCGGCGCCGCCGGCCGTCGCTCAGTTCGGCCGGGTCGCCAGCAGCTTCTCGACCCGGGAGCGCACCTCGGGGGTGTCCAGCCCACGAATGGTCACCGTGGTCCGGCGGCGCAGCACGTCGTCCACCGTCATCGCCCACTCGTGGGCGCGCGCGTAGGCCACCTGGGCCCAGATGTCCGGCCCGTCCGGGTGGATGCGCTCGCCGAGTTCGCGGTCGCCCCGCACCAGCGCGGCCAGGTCGTAGGCGAGGTTGCCGTAGTGCGACGCCAGGTGGCGGGCCACCACCGGGTCCACGCCGTCCTCGGGGGTGGCCTCGCCGAGCAGCCGGTGGGCCACCGCCTCGGGGTTCGCCGAGCCCGGCAGTGCCACCCGGCGCAGCGGGGTCGCCATGTCCTGCTCCAGGGCCACGACGCCGGCCTTGGCCAGCTTGTCCAGCACGGTCCGGCCGATGTGCCGGTAGGTGGTCCACTTGCCGCCCGCCACCGACAACATGCCGCCGCGCCCCTCGGTGACCACGGTCTCGCGCTTGGCCTCGCTCGTGGCGCCCGCGCCGCCGGGCAGGACCCGCAGGCCCGCGAACGCGTAGGTGATGTCCTCGCGGCGCAACTGGGGCGGGTCCACCGCGCTGCCCGCCTCGTCCAGGATCTGGGCGATGTCGGCCTCGGTGGGGGAGACCTTGCCCGGGTCGCCCTCGTAGGCCTCGTCGGTGGTGCCGAGCAGCAGGTGCTCCTCCCACGGAATCGCGAAGGACACCCGGTACTTGTCGATCGGGATGGTCAACGCGGCCCGCCACGGCTGCTGTTGACGCAGCACCAGGTGCACACCCTTGGACAGCCGGATGCTCGGCTCGGCGGTCGGGTCCTCCATCCGGCGCAGGTGGTCCACCCACGGGCCGGTCGCGTTCAGCACGACCCGCGCGTGCACGCCGAACTCGGTGCCGTCGAGCCGGTCGCGCAGTTCGGCGCCGGTGACCCGGCCGCCGGGGTCCTTGCGCAGGCCGACCACCTCGGCGTGGTTGAGCACCACCGCGCCGGCCTCGACCGCGGCCCGCACGGTGGTCACCGCGACGCGGCTGTCGTTCATCTGGTGGTCGCCGTACACCGCGGCGCGGCGCAGGCCCTCCTTGCGCAGGGCCGGGACGAGTTCGAGCGCGTTCTCGGGGCCGATCACCTTGCCCATGCCGTCGCCGAACGCGGACAGCGCCGAGTACAGGAACACGCCGGCGCCGAGCTTGGCCGAGCCGTGCGGGCCGTCCTTGTAGACCGGCACCAGGAAGGACAACGGTCGCACCAGGTGCGGGGCCACGTCGCGGGCCAGCGTGCGGCGTTCGCGGTGGTTCTCCGCGACCAGCTTGAGGTTGCCGGTCTGTAGGTAGCGCAGGCCGCCGTGGACGAGCTTGGAGGACGCGGACGAGGTGGCGCCGGCGAAGTCGCCCGCGTCGACCATGGCCACCCGCAACCCGGTCTGGGCCGCGGTCCAGGCCACCGCCGTGCCGAGGATGCCGCCACCGATGACGAGCAGGTCGTGGGTGCCGCGCGAGAGTTCGGCGCGGCTGTGGGCACGAGCGGGAACGGTCGGATCCGTGGCGGTGCTCATCACGCGTCTTCTTTCCACTGGGCCGGGCCGCGAAGCGGTGGGACGGAGTCCCGATCCGAATCTACGTGGTCGGCATTGTCGAACGACGAACGACAGTTTTCATTGCCGGTCGGGCAGTGGTCAAGTGCCCCGGTCCGCGCCGGACGGCGAAGCGCGGCGCGGCGTCCGAAATAGGTCGATATAGCAGATCTCAGTACGGAAAGGTGGCACCCAGGTCGCGCGAGATGGCGCGTGCCGCGTCGCGCACCGAGGCCACCAGCGTGGGACGCGGTGCGCCGTCGGCGATGATCCGCTCGACCGCGCCGCTGATGCCCACCGCGCCCAGCGGCGTGCCGCGCCGGTCGCGGATCGGTGCGGCGATGGCCGCCAGGCCCAGGACCGACTCCTCGTTGTCGCACGCCCAGCCGCGTTCGCGCACCGTCACGCTCTCCGCGTCGATGGCGACCGGGTCGGTCAGCGTGCGGGCGGTGAAGGCGACCGGGTCGCGCTCGTCCAACTCGGCGCGCGCGGCCGGGTCGACCGCGAGCAGCACCTTGCCCCAGGCGGTGGAGTGCAGCGGCAACATCGCGCCGATCTCCAGCACCTGGCGGCTGTCGTCGGGCCGGAAGACGTGATGGACGACCAGCACGCCGCCCTTGTGCAGCACGCCGATGCGCACGCTCTCGCCACTGGCCCGGGCCAGATCGTCGGCCCAGACCAGGGCCCGGGCGCGCAACTCGTGCACGTCCAGGTAGGAGCTGCTCAGCCGGAGCAACTCGGCGCCGAGCTGGTACTTGCCGCTCTTGGCGTCCTGCTCGACGAACCCCTCCTGGTGCAGCGTGCGCAGGATGCCGTGCGCGGTGCCCTTGGCCAGACCCAGGGTGGTGGCCACCTCGCTCAGGCCGAAGCGCCGTTCGCCGCCGGCGAGCAGCCGCAGGATCGCCGCTGCGCGTTCGAGCGACTGGATGGGACCGGGCATACCCACTCCTCCATCGAAGATCAGGTTGGCAATGAAGATCGGGTTGGCAATGTAGAACAGCGGTCGTACACATGCCGGTCGGGTCCACCGTCCGCCCGTCGGGCCCGGCGCTCACGGGCGGGGTCGGGAACGAGATGTTCACGGACTCTTGACGGCGGCGCAACCCGCGGAGAACACTGCCGGACAGCGGTCGTCAATGTCGAATGCCAGTCAGAGTCATCGAATGGACCAGGCCCGGACGATTCCGATCCGAACGCGATCGGATCCGCCCGGCGTACCCACTGCGCGGCACCGCAGCGGCGGTCCCTGCGCGCCGCCCCGACGCGGCGCGGATTCCCGCTTCCCCGCACGGCGCGTCGATCCCGGCGCGCCGTGCGTCCGTCCGGCGCCGGAACCCGGCGCCGTCCCACCCGTGCAGGCACGAACGTGCAGTCGCGAACGTGCAGTCAAGAAGGGGCCGTGTTGTTGTGACGAGCGACAAGATCTTCATCGGCGAGACCCTGGGTACGGCCATCCTGCTGCTCCTGGGCGTCGGCGTGTGTGCGGCGGTCACCCTGAACCGATCCAAGGCGCAGAACGCGGGCTGGCTGGCGATCACCTTCGGCTGGGGCTTCGCGGTGCTGGCCGGGGCGTACGCGAGCGTGTCGTTGTCCGGCGCCCATCTCAATCCCGCCGTGACGTTCGGCATCGCCGTCAAGACGGGGGAATGGGACAAGGTGCCGGTGTATCTCGCCGGGCAGTTCACCGGCGCGGTGATCGGCGCGGTGCTGGCCTGGGCCACCTACCTGGGTCAGTTCAAGGAGCACGGCGAACCGGTGCTCGGCGTGTTCGCCACCTCGCCGGAGATCCGCAACCCGGTGCAGAACGTGATCACCGAGACGATAGCCACCACCGTGCTGGTCATCGTGATCCTGACCCAGGGCCTGACCGACGGGCTCGCCCTCTCCGGCACCGGCATCCTGATGACCGCGCTCCTGGTGGTGGGCATCGGCCTGTCCCTGGGCGGTCCGACCGGCTACGCCATCAACCCGGTCCGCGACCTCGGCCCGCGCCTGGCACACTCGCTGCTGCCCATTCCCAAGAAGGGCGGCTCGGACTGGGCCTACGCGTGGGTCCCCGTGGTCGGTCCCACCCTGGGCGGGCTGGCGGCCGGCGGGCTGTACCGGCTCGCATACTGAGTCCGCGCGTGCGCCGCCCGCCCCCCGCGTGCGCACCGACCCCGACCTTTCCCTCGGATCCTTCGGAAGAGGAGCCATGTCCGACACCTACATCGCCGCGATCGACCAGGGCACCACGTCCAGCCGATGCATCATCTTCGGCGCGGACGGGCGCATCGTCGCCGTCGACCAGCGCGAGCACCGGCAGATCTTCCCCCGTCCGGGGTGGGTCGAGCACGACGCCGCCGAGATCTGGGGCGTGGTGCAGGCCGTGGTCGCCGGCGCGCTCGCCCAGGCGGGCATCCGCCGCGAGCAGATCCGCGCGCTGGGCATCACCAACCAGCGCGAGACCACCGTGTTGTGGGACCGCCATACCGGGGTGCCGGTGCACAACGCGCTCGTGTGGCAGGACACCCGCACCGACGCGCTGTGTCGCGAACTGGGCGGCAACGTCGGCCAGGACCGGTTCCGGGTCGAGACCGGGCTGCCGCTCGCCAGTTACTTCGCCGGGCCCAAGATCCGCTGGCTGCTGGACAACGTCGAGGGGCTGCGCGAGCGGGCCGACCGCGGCGACATCCTGTTCGGCACGATGGAGTCGTGGGTGGTGTGGAACCTCACCGGCGGCCCGGACGGCGGGGTGCACGTCACCGACGTCACCAACGCCTCGCGCACGATGTTGATGAACCTGGAGACGCTGGACTGGGACGACCGGATCCTGCGGGCGATGGACGTGCCGCGTTCGGTGCTGGCCGAGATCCGCTCCTCCTCGGAGGTGTACGGCACCGCCCGGGGCATCCTGGAGGGCGTCCCGGTCGCCTCCGCGCTGGGCGATCAGCAGGCCGCGCTGTTCGGGCAGACCTGCTTCGAGGAGGGCGAGGCCAAGAGCACCTACGGCACCGGCAGCTTCCTGTTGATCAACACCGGATCGCGGATCGTGCAGTCGCACCACGGCCTGCTCAGCACGGTCGGCTACCGGCTCGGCAAGGAGGCGCCGGTCTACGCGCTGGAGGGTTCGATCGCGGTCACCGGTTCGCTGGTGCAGTGGATGCGCGACCAGATGGGACTGATCGGCACCGCGGCCGAGATCGAGACGCTCGCGCTGACCGTCGAGGACAACGGTGGCGCCTACTTCGTGCCGGCCTTCTCCGGCCTGTTCGCGCCGTACTGGCGCTCGGACGCGCGCGGGGTGATCGCGGGTCTGACCGCGTACGTGAACAAGGGGCACATCGCGCGCGCCGTGCTGGAGGCCACCGCCTGGCAGACCCGCGAAGTGGTGGACGCGATGGAACGCGACTCCGGCGTCAAGCTCGCCACGCTCAAGGTGGACGGCGGGATGACCGCCAACAACCTGCTCATGCAGACCATCGCCGACGTGCTGGACGCCCCGGTGGCCCGCCCGTTCGTGGCCGAGACCACCGCGCTGGGCGCGGCGTACGCGGCCGGGCTCGCGGTCGGCTACTGGCCGGACCTGGACTCGCTGCGGGCGAACTGGCACCGCGCCGCGGAATGGACCTCGCGGATGGACGACGCCACCCGCGATCTGGGCTACCGCAACTGGCGCAAGGCGGTGGCGCGCACGATGGACTGGGTCGAGGAGGGCGATCCGGTCCCCGGGGTCTGAGCGGCGCCGCGATCGGGACGGTCGTGCGGGCACCGAGCACGCTCTCGGTGCACGCCCCGCGGTTGAGCGTGAACAACACCCGGGAGAGCGGGGAGGGGGGGACGCGGGGTGTTAGGGGGGGTGGGCCCGAGCGGCCCGCGGGG